>JBLHFB010000173.1:0-4190 GCA_047614865.1 Gammaproteobacteria bacterium
TGTGAGTCAACGCTGGTCGAACTGCAACCACTAACCTGAGTCAATGCGGCACCTGCTGCCCCAGCAGCTGCGGAATGTTTGATGAAGCTGCGTCGTGAGATGGCCATTTGAATCCGTCCGTGATGAGGAGAGAATTCTAATTTGCGAGCATTACAATAACGTGAACCTTTTGCTACAAGGTTGCTGCCAGCTAGGCGGGGCAACTCCAATAACTCTATGGCCAGTCAACATTGATACAAAAAAGCCAGTTGGGTTTGCAACTGGCTTTTGGGGGTTTACAAGTCAGGCCGTCAGCTAATGGGTTCTGCCACCTTCAGTGCTAGCAGCATGAACCATAGTACTTTGCGTTATTTAGCGGCTGCCATAGGTGTAGGGCGCGAAGCCACCCAGCACAGCCAAATAAGTACCAACTGTATAGGTGGCCGCACAAACTGCAGAGCAAAAGCCGACTGTTCTGGAAATAGCGCCGGATTCATTGCCATATGGATATTGGCCGGGAACACACACACCGACAAAGCGATTAAACCGTAGCCAGCCCACTGGCGAGTTTGTGGCAAAAACAAACCCAGCGCGCCGAGGATTTCAAACACACCACTGATATACACCAGCGCTTCAGGGTAGGGCAGATACGGCGGCACAATATCGATAAAAAACTGCGGCACCACAAAGTGACCAATGCCACCTATTAGAAAGAAGCTGGAGATAATCGCGATACTGACTTTTTGCAGGGTTGGCATGGTGAAATTACTTTGTGGAGAAATTGAAAGACCAAACAGGGTAGCAGTGATCGAAAAATGTCGCTGCTGTGGATAGTGCTTTTAGTTAAAAGGCTCTGACTCGAATGCGCTTGGTCGGAAACCAGAGTGCCTGTTAGCGGCAAGCCAAGCGCTTTTGAGCTTGGTATCTTGTCTAGTACAACAATGTATTGGTTTTCAATAGGGGTGCCAGCCAATGCCGAATCCAGTGTTGGAAGCTCTTCGACTAGCTCGTTTCCGCCGGCCAATGGGTTGGTAGTGCTGTCACCTGCGCATGCCAATAGCAGCGATGAGGTTGCAGCTAGCGCCGCTAAATTTATGAGCTTCTTACTAAATAACTTTTCCTGATTGAATACCTAACACTTGTTTGACGGCAATTTGTCTTGATTGGCTCTGAATGGCAATGTCATTGGGTAGTTAAAAGATTAACGGCTGGATTGAGCGACTAGGGTGACTCAGCCTTTGTAATCAGAGTGGTTCGTTACGCTGCTTGCGGCACTCCCGTTTGAATAGGCGGAACGGAAAGCGGGAGTGACGATGGTGGTGGCCGAATTTCCCGATCTTGGCAGCGGTAAATAGGCTCAGCTATCCCAGCTTATAAGCTGGCGTGGTGCCGACTTAGCAGGTTAGGTAACGTTGTGCCCAGGCGGCTAGCACGGATGCAGCGTACTGAGCGTCTTGCCGTTTTAGTAGCAGATGGTCTGCATTGTCTAGTGAGACAAAGCTCTTTGGATGCTTAGCGGTTTCGTAAATCTTTTTCGCATTGTCGATATTGACAGCGGCGTCTTGCGGCGAGTGCATTACCAATAGAGCGCAGCCGAGGGTTCTAACGTGTTGGCGAATCGGGTTTCTTTCGAGGTCGTCAAAAAACTGTTTTTTGAACAGGAAGGGACGGCCGCCGAGTAGGACTTCTAGCTCGCCGGCTTCACGAATAGCGTCGACTTGGCCGCCAAATTGCTTCTCAACATGCGCTGGCTCAGATGGCGCGGCAATAGTGGCAACCGCGGTTACTTCGTCTAACTGTCCTGCAGCAACTATTACGGCGGCTCCACCTAAGCTGTGGCCAACTAGAAGTGAGGGCGCTTGGTATTCCTGCCGCATAAACGCTGCTGCTGCGACTAGGTCGGCGACATTGGTGCTGAAATTGGTGTCGGAAAAGTTGCCTTCGCTCTCACCGAGGCCGGTGAAATCAAAGCGCACGACTGCGTAACCGCGGTCGGCCAGCGCTGCACAAATACGTTTAGCCGCCAGAACGTCTTTGCCACAGGTAAAGCAATGAGCGAATAGCGCATAGCCGTGAATATTGCCTTTTGGGGTGTCTAGGCGGGCGGCTAGCATTTCCCCTGAGTGTCCAGGGAATTGGATGTTTTCCGACGGCATTGTGGTGTTCCTGTAGATAAGGATTCGTGCGTTGCTAGAGCTGACTAGATTGCATTTGATGCGTGATGCATTTTACCTACATCTTTGGTGTTGTAGCGTGAGAGTCATTGCGGGGTGCTAGGATCTTACCTCTAGTTTCTTTAACAGTTTTGAGTGTGCATTCAGCTGCGCGGTTGGCAGGAAGGCCTTTCTGGGTTACTTTGGCGTCCGCAATTCAACAATACGAAACGGAGACAAGGCAATATGTCTAGCAAAATTAAGGTATCCAGCCCGCTGGTAGTCATGCACGGCGACGAAATGGCGCAGGTTGCGTTTGATCTTGTCTTGAAAAAATTTGTTACTAGCAAACTCGACATTGAGCTGATCGAGATCGACTTGTCTGCCGAGCAGCGCTTGTTGAGCAACGGCCAAGTGGTGTTGGATGCAATCAGCGAGCTGAAGAAACACGGCGTTGGCGTCAAGAATGCTGGCATGACCGTGAACCGCGCTCAGCTAGACGAGCTGCTAGCAAAACACTCACACATTAAAGAAGCCGAGCTAGACAAACTGGCTACTAAGTCGCCAAACGGCGCTATCCGTAAGGGTATGTCGGGCAACATCACCCGAGAAGATATTCAGTTCCGCAATATTCGCAACAACCCGCCTAAGTGGATTGGTCGTGACATTGTGGTTCACACCATGGACACCGGCGGTATTAAAGAAAGTGCTAACGCACTGTCAGACGCGACTGGCGTGATTAAGCTGATGTTTGTGGGTAGTTCTGGTGATCCGGTTGAGCTTCATCGCCGAGACATTAATAACGGCGACCCGTGGTTAGTTGCCACCAACAGCATTGAGAATGTTCGTCTTTGGGCACACAGTTTTTTCCAACGTGCACTGGAAGAGAAGCGTGATATCTACCTTGGCCTAAAAGACACCGTAATTCCGGGCTACGACGGCGTAATGCGAGCGGCAATTGAAGAAATTTATATCAAGGAATACAAAACTAAAGTTGAAGCCGCTGGCTTGGCTTATCACTACGAACTAATTGATGCCCAAGCTGCCCGCGTGGTTGCCAATCCTCCAGAGCGCGCTTTGTGGGGTGTGCCTGAAAACACCTCTGGCCGTAAGCTATTCAAGTTGGTTGAAGCTCTAAAACGCTTTGGTATTCCACGCCGTGAAAAGCAGATTTCGATTGCTCGAATGAGTGCGGGTGGTGGAGACCAATACGGTAGCTTCAATATGGCTGTGCCGGAAGACGGTATGCTTAAGGTGATCTTAGATGGCAAAGAACGCCATGCCCGCCCTGTAAGCAAAGGCGATCCAGTCTTGTTTATGGCGAATGATCGCCAAGCAATTAAAGATTGGATTGGTGACGTTTTCCGCGATGCACGCCGTAAGCACAAAGAAGTGTATTTTGGTCTGAAGCGTGAATACATGGAGTACGACGATGTATTCAGCCACGTGCTTAACGAAGTACGCTACGAGTTAACCAAAGAACGGGTTGCACCCCCTTCGTTCATGGTGATGCGTCCGTCGGCTCAGTTACAGAAAATGATTACTGATCCACCGCGTAACGCTTTATACCCAGCGCTTAACTTAGACGGCGATATCTTCTCTGATATTGCTGCAGCGCTTGGTGGCAGTTTGGCGACGGCTAGCTCGATTATTTCTAGTGTCGACGGCACCTTGTTATACGAAGCACCACACGGCACCGCTCACGATTTGTATTTGATGTATCAAGAAAGCAACGGTGCCAATGCTCACTTCAACTCATCTGCGTTGTTGTATGCGGTAGCCAATGCGCTAGAAGCGTTAGGTTTGCGTGATGGCAATAGCCAGCTAATTGGCTACGCCAAACTGGTTAAAAATGCCTTGATTGATACCGTTGGCCAAGGCGTGATTACTGGTGACATTAAAGGCAAGACCACCGACCCAGAGAACGAAAAGCTGGTTGATATGGTTGGCTTCCTAGAAGCAGTTGAAGCGAACTTGTTAGCGTAGAAGCTACAGGGACTTACCCGCTATAGATCGCGCCGAGTAAAGACTGAGGCAAGCAAAGCAATTTGCTTGCCT
>JBLHFB010000174.1:0-4145 GCA_047614865.1 Gammaproteobacteria bacterium
CACAATGAAGCGTCTCAATCGGGTAATGAACAACGAAGATCCAAGCAAATACGTTATTCCAGACAGTAGAGAGCTGGCGGCACAGTACATGCTGCTATATGAATTCTCGCTGCCCTTTGGGCTCGATCTAAACAACCAAATTAACTTTGACAAATCCGCGCTAAAAATCACTGCCAACTTACGCTTCGCCACCGCCAAGGACCTTCTACTGGCGGAAGAAGCGGCACAGGCTTGGTTTGCTGAAAACTATCCTCAGTTTCAGTCGACAGGTGCTGGCGTATCACTGATGTTTGCCCACATTGGCCAACGTAATATTCATGCAATGATAAACGGCTCTGTGCTGGCGCTACTGCTGATTGCAGTCACGCTGATGATCGCCCTTAAATCATTCAAATTCGGCCTGATTTCGATGATTCCCAACGCCTTCCCTGCTGCGATCGCCTTTGGCATATGGGCGGTTATAGACGGGCAGGTAAACCTAGCAGTGGCAGCAGTATTTAGTATTTCACTAGGGATTGTTGTTGACGATACGGTACATTTTTTGAGCAAATATTTACACGCTCGCCGTGTCAAAAAATTGCCGGTTGTCGAAGGTGTTCGTTACGCAGTAACCACCGTTGGATCAGCCTTGGTCGTAACCAGTGTCGCGCTCGCCGTAGGGTTCTTCATTATGGGGCAATCTACCTTCGACGTTAATTCCAGCATGGGACTTATGGTCGCAATGACGATTGTCATTGCGCTGGTGTTTGATCTGCTATTCCTCCCAGCCATGTTAATTCTGATGGATAAAGACGACTAGTTGAGACTACGGCAGCCATAAAAAAAGCCAGCATAAGCTGGCTTTTTTTATGGCTGTAGATTCTCGCTAAAATTCGAAGCGAACACCTATACCAGCACTGTTTTCTTTGATAGAAGTACGCCCATCATCAAACTCACGATCAACCTGTTCAAGCCTTACGTACACACCTAACAGGTCAGTAATGTGGCCCAACACTCGCACATTGACCCCGAACTGCTCTAGTTCAGAAAAGTTTATAACTTGAAGGCCCGCTCCAAATTCGATATTTACGTCAGTGTTAACTCGGTAATCGATCGCTAGGGACAGCCCTTCGTCACTACCGGTGTCGTCTTTCAAGGTGACATAACCCACCTGCAAAGACATGCTGCTCGGATTACGCTCGTCTTTGTTAATACGAATGCGCTTACCAATAGCAATATCTGCGTAACCAAAGCTCTCTGCGTCGGTATCGGTATCGGTGTAGCGGATTTCAAGATCCGCAAACCACTTTTCGTCTTCGTCTAAGATCTTGTTGGCATGAAGCGTAATATTGGTAAAATCTTCTTTAGCGCGGCCGCCTGTAGGTTCAAAAGACCCGGTGGCGCCGTCAATCTCGATGAAGTCAAACGACACTTCCGCTGCGTGCGCGCTTGCGCCAAGTAATCCTAGGGCTGTTATGGCTGCAATTTTGCTAGGCAATTTCACGTTGTGCTCTCCCCCGTATTGGGTTTTTATTATTGAATTAGTTGCCATTTATACCGCAGCTGCGGCGTGCTGTCGATTGCAGCAGCATGTTTTGCACGATCTACAATGCAAATTATTTTCTTCAAGCCTTTATAATGCGCCGATATTTCGCTAAACGAGACACCAATGAAAGACTATCAACGCCAATTTCTAGACCTAGCAATCAATCGGGGAGTGCTGCGTTTTGGCAAGTTTGAATTGAAATCAGGCCGCGTTAGCCCGTATTTTTTTAACGCGGGCCTATTCCATCAAGCCTCTGACTTGTCGATCTTAGGCCGCTGCTACGCGCAGGCGATATCTGAGAATTTTAGCGACTCATCGACCCAAGTCGACATGCTGTTTGGGCCTGCCTACAAGGGCATACCGCTTGTGGCTGCAACGGCTGTTGCCTTGTACGAACAGCATCAACTGGATTTACCGTGGTGTTTTAACCGCAAAGAAGCCAAAGCACACGGCGAAGGTGGAACCTTGGTGGGTGCGCCGCTCAACGGCAATGTGGTGATTGTTGATGACGTGATTTCGGCAGGAACGGCTATTCGTGAATCCATCACCCTAATTCGCGGTAATAAGGCGATCCCTAGTGGGGTTGTTGTTGCCTTAGATCGCCAAGAGCGTGGCATTGGAGAGCTGTCAGCCATTCAAGAGCTACAGCAAAGGGAAAGCTTGAAGGTTGCTTCGATCATTCGTCTAGATGATTTGGTGCAGTACCTGAAAGAGCAATCGAACCGTGGAAATGACATAGCCTCGGTAGAGAAATATCGAGCCGAATACGGCGTATCGGCCTAAAGCTTGAAACGGACTTTGTTTAGCGACGCTTAATAATCACTGGCGCGCATTAACTCAACGAGGTCTTTAAGCATTTGCTTGTCGTAATCAACCAGATTGTTTACAAACAAAGCTGATTGAAGCTCGGCGACGTAAGCATCGCCTCTCGATGAATAGCGCTTTAGCCCGAGAGAAAGCTCGTCTCCGTAGACAAACCTCACTTCTTCTCGCGCAATTCGGCGCAGCCGACGAAACTCTCGGAGCATGGGACTGCTGTTCAACGAATGGATATAGTCAGCAACAGACCCGCCAACATCGGTGTATATCTGTATTTCAAAGGTCGACCGACCGCTACGGTTGCGTGGCACTATTCCACATCCCCGCGTGTGGCACCGCTCGCCGAAAAGGTTGTTAGCCACTCTAGCGAAACGAGATGTGCCCCACTGCGAATCCTTCGCAGCCTGCGCCATAGCTAATGATGGCGGCACTAAATCGATCTTCTCTAGCAACTGCAGTCGTGTTTCGTTGATCGTTGCTCCAGCGGGCACTCTGTACGACTCACCCAAGGAAATCAGCCATTCGGCATGCTGCGGCAAGGTCCAGTCGATGTCGCGCAGCAAACGCCAGCGAATTCCTAGTAAGACTTGGTTTTCGTCCCTAATAACCGGATACAAAAAATCAAAGAAGGCTTTCTTTTTCTTTTCGACATTCCGGTACTTCTTAAAGTTAGGTAACGGAACTGGCTTCCAAAGCTTTGCTTCAAGGCCTGACGGCAAGCCGGTCAAATCAACTACTTCATAGCTAACTGACGGCGCGGTTGCCGACAAGGCAGGCCGGACATCCGTTTCTTCATTGGCCGTCAACAGACTACTTTCTATTTGCCGCAACGAATCTTGTTGCGCCAGCCATAGCGGGAGCATTGCAAAACCGGCCATAGCGGCCAGCATTAGCGTTCCTGCGCTACGGTTAGAAAGAAGCTTCATCGGTATTACTGGCTAGCCTCTGATCAGCGTGCCCACACCGGTGTCGGTAAACAGTTCTAGCATCACGGCATGCTCAACTCGCCCATCTACAATATGTGCAGTTTTCACACCGGCGTGAACCGCGTCTAGGGCACAGCGAATTTTCGGCAGCATCCCACCGTGGATAGTCCCATCGGCAATTAACTCTTCTACATGAGCCGCCTTGAGGCCGGTAAGCAGCTTGCCTGCTTTGTCCAGCACGCCGCTGGTATTAGTAAGTAGCATGAGCTTTTCGGCCTGCAAGACTTCTGCCATTTTACCGGCAACCAAGTCAGCGTTGATATTGTATGAGTAGCCGTCTTCGCCTACGCCAATTGGCGCGATAACTGGTATAAAGTCTGATTTATCAAGCATTTGAACAACGCTTGCGTCGATACTTTCTACTTCGCCGACATGGCCAAGATCAATGATTTCTGAGGCGTTCGTTTCAGTTGCATCACCGGTTAAGGTCATTTTTCGAGCACGAATCAAATCACCGTCTTTGCCAGTCAAACCCACGGCGCGGCCACCATGGCCGTTGATCAAGGAAACAATTTCTTTGTTTACCAATCCGCCAAGCACCATCTCAACAACATCCATGGTTTCGGAGTCGGTCACTCGCATTCCTTGGATAAACTTAGATTCCTTACCGATCTGCTTAAGCACGCTACCAATTTGCGGTCCGCCACCGTGAACAACAACGGGATTGATACCAATCTGTTTCATTAGAACCACGTCGCGAGCAAAGCCCTCTTTTAGGTGGGGCTCGGTCATCGCATTGCCGCCGTATTTAATGACAACGGTTTTGCCACTGAAACGCTGGATATACGGGAGCGCTTCGCTAAGTACATTAGCGA
>JBLHFB010000175.1:0-4129 GCA_047614865.1 Gammaproteobacteria bacterium
GGTAGAAAGGTAGGCAGCAATAGAAAGTGTCTTCTTCGGTCATTTCCATGGTCACTTTGCCCATCAGTAGCGCAGCGCGATACCAACGGTAGTGAGTCATGATTGACGCCTTTGGTAAGCCGGTGGTGCCCGACGTGAAGATATAGAAACAAGCCTGGTCGATCTTAACTTGAGCGGTGCTAGCAGGGTTGTCGCCGCTGGCTTTCATCGCTAAGCGGCCAAGGTTTTGGTAGCCTTCTGGTGCGTCGTTGTCAGTGTCATCAGCCAGCCAGAGGCGTGTGCCTGTGATGCTAGGATCAGCTGTTTCTATACAAGCAACCTGCTCTTCACCTACCACGGTAACAACCGGAGCAACCAGCCCCAGACTATGGTCAAGCACCTCACCGGTTTGAGCGGTGTTTAGCATAGCGGCTACGCCACCAAGCTTGAGTGCAGCAACCACAACAGCGAGTGTTTCAGCACGGTTTTCCATGCTGATCGCAACGCGGTCTCCGCTCTTCACCCCTGCGTCAGCAAGTACGGCTGCGTAGCGGTTACATAGCTGGTTAAACTCCCTCCACGTTAAGCGGCGATCTTGGTACTTGATAGCAACTGAATTGGGGTGTTCCGCCGCCGTTTCTTCAATTACTAAACCAATCGACAGGTTTAGACCTTTCTTTAGCCCTTGAGCCTTGAGAAGCGTTGCAAGATTGCCGTTGCGTGAAAGCTTGCTGCCTAAGCGGCGGCTAAAATCTAGAAACGAGATGGTGGATTGAGACATTTTTATACCGATGAAAAAATTTAGCCGGAGGATACTACAGAACAACCCCTTCTTAAAAGGCGACAGTGGATGTCGATGGCATCTGACCAAAAGGCCAGCCAGAAATCCGCTAGAACAACGCTATAAGTTGCTTAGGAGGGCAGCCACATTTGCAGGAATTGGGGTGGCACCACCTGCCGCAGTATTTACCCAAACCGAGCGCGCGGTGCATACGACCGCGGCGCGCTGGACGATTTGCTGTTGCAATACGATCGAAGAAGTACCCACGTGCTCCAGAGTTGTTGTTATGTCTGCGATGTCGGGATAAAACACTTCACGCAGAAAGTCGATCTCCGACTTACGCATGCTCGGACTTAGCATTGGGCTAGGAACCGCTTCGCCAATTGCCCGCTTGAAATAGTCCACCGCCGCGTCTTCAAGCCACACTGGAATTACCGACGCGCCAATATGCTGGGCACCGTTTACTTCCGATATCCGAGGAGCGATTGACATTTTGTTGCCTGCGGTAGTGCCTTCCATCACAGGGCTAACTCCGCGGGCAACATATCGGCCTGCTCAAGCAAAACACGGCGGTGAAATCGGCGTATTGCCAAGGCTGCAGGTGATTGGATTTCGACTAGGCTGGCAAGCTTGTTGGTTGCCACACTCACTACCTCGTCGGTTGCAGCGAGCAGGTCAATTAGGCCCAATGCCTTCGCTTCTTGCGGCGAATGAAATTCGCCTTCGTTTGAGAATATTTTGGCGTTTCTTAAACCCACCACCTGTTCCAATGCAAGCATTGAAAGGGGCGGAACCGGCATCTTCAGTTTGACTTCGTTTAGCCCAATACCGAATTTTCCGTCGGCCATCACACGATAGTCGCAGAACAAGCTTAAAACCATACCGCCAGCAGGCGCATGCCCTGTAATCGCCGCTATAACAGGAATAGTAGACTTGGCTAAGGATTTACTCGCAAGATGCAGCGCTTCAACAATCTCTCGAACGCCCTCTGGGCTGGCTGACTGAAGTGCCTTTAAGTCTAAGCCCGCAGAGAACATTCCCGGCAAGCCGGTCAAGAGGATTCCCTTGGCACCTTCACTAGGCGCCGCATCAACTGCCTGCGAGAGCTGCGTGAGCAATTCCAGGCTTAGGGCATTGACCGGCGGACGGTTGAGCTGGATGGTACGAATCCCATCTTGGTCTGAAATATTTAGCATGGCCTCTCCTTTCACTAGGCATCATTTCCACGACGTCCATAGCAAACCGGCCGCTAATACGGCCGGTTGCTTCTATTGCTCTAGTGTACGAGCGATTAACAACTTCATCACTTCAGATGTGCCGCCGTATATCCGTTGGACGCGTGCGTCGGCATACGCTCGACTAATCGGGTATTCCTTCATGTAGCCGTAGCCGCCGAACAGTTGTAGGCAGTCATCTACCACTTCGCCTTGGCGCTCTGTGCCATAAAGTTTTGCCATTGAGGCGGTCGCCGTGTCTAACTCACCGGCCAGTAGCTTCACAGCACAGCTGTCGATAAAAGCACGGAACACTTCAACTTTAGTTTTTACGTCGGCCAATACAAATTGGGTGTTCTGAAAATCTAATACACGTTGGCCGAAGGCTTTACGCTCTGAGGTGTATTTGACGGTTTCAGCCAACGCAAATTCCATAGCGCCGAGTGCACCGATAGCGATCATGAAACGCTCCCACACCAACTGGTTCATCAGCTGATAGAAACCTTTTCCTTCAACACCGCCCAAGAGATTTTCTTGAGGAACGCGAACATTCTCAAAGAACAGTTCTGACGTGTCCTGGCCTTTCATGCCCATTTTTTCGAGGTTGCGACCGCGGGTAAAGCCAGGTAAGTCATTCGTCTCGAGGACTAGTAGTGATAACCCTTTCGCTGCTTGTGAAGGATCGGTTTTCACCACCAAAATTAGCAAATCACATTGTTGGCCATTGCTAATAAATATCTTGGTGCCATTTACGATGTAGTCGTCGCGATCTTTTATCGCCGTGGTACGAACAGCTTGAAGGTCTGATCCGGTACCTGGCTCAGTCATGCCCACCGCGCAAACCATTTCACCGCTGCAAAGTTTCGGTAGCCATTTTGTCTTCTGTTCCTCAGTACCTAGACCGCTGAGGTAGTGAATGCAAATACTGTGCACGCCCCAACCCCAAGAGCTATCACCTGCACGCGATTGCTCAAGAGTTGAAATAATGTCGGCGCCCATGTCGAGTCCAGATCCACCGTATTGGGTTTCTACCGCGCCACCAAGAATGCCTAGCTCGCCAGCCTGATTCCAAAAGCCACGATCAACCGCACCCTGGTCACACCAACGTTCGATATTAGGCACCATTTCGTCTGCATAAAAACGGCGGGTCGCATCTTGAAACATGCGGTGGTCTTCTGACATCCACGATGAGTACATTGTCTTTTCCTCGTTCTCTAGTAGAGCATTTATCAATTTAATCTTGGGTAAGCTCGTCTCTGTATGATCTTCAAATCAAAGCTTGATGTCAACCACAAGACATACTATTCCCAATGTTTAATCCCAATCTTATACACTTATCATGAGAGCTTAATATTGAGTATGATAATGACCGACGTTCAACCACGTGGAAAAGCGCGCCGCATAGGCGTTGAAGCCGACGCTGACTTTGAAGGACGTCGCCAAATTGTACTGCGCGAAGCAGCCAGAGCCTTTGGCGAGAAAGGTGTTCAAGCCACATCTTTAGCTGAAATCGCCAGCCGCTTGGGCGTATCAAAACCCGCGCTGTATCACTACGTGTCGAACAAAAACGAAGTGATCTCCGAGGTATTAAAGATGGCAGCCGCCGCCGTAGAGCGGATTGTTTCAGAGGCAGATGAATACGGCGAAACTGGGCTGCAGAAAGTGAGCTTTGCAGTGAGAGAAATCATTCGTGGCGCGTCCGAACCCTTTGCCCGATGCATCACTGCAATCGACGTGAATATGCTCGACGACGACACTCAAGACTTCCACAGAAAGTCGCAGCGCAAGCTGGTACACGGCGTGTCACGAATGATTGAAGAAGGCATTGAGGATGGCTCTATTCGCGAATGTGAGCCAGAAATAATGTCCTTCGCGATCTTGGGCTGTGCTAATAACACCAGCCGCTGGTATCGCGACGGCGGCAAGTTGTCGCTGGGTGCAGTAAGTGAGCAATACCTTGGCTTACTGACCAAGGGCATCTCGGCGTGAACGTGTCCGAAGCGGTTGCCCAACGTCGCTCGGTAAGAGATTTCCTCAGCACGCCGGTTAGCAATGAGCTTCTAGCCGAACTTCTGGAAAAATCCGCACGCAGTGCCACCGGCGGCAACATTCAGCCTTGGCGGGTGTACGTTTTGAATGGCGATAGCATGGCTGA
>JBLHFB010000176.1:0-4124 GCA_047614865.1 Gammaproteobacteria bacterium
TGCGCTGTGATCTTTAAATCCCAGTGGGTAAATCTGGTCTATTTCGCCGTCTTCTAAGTCGAGCTTGGCTATGGCGTTGTTTTCTTGCAGTACCACCCATGCGGTGTCTCCTTCATTATTAATTGCTATGTATTCTGGTTCTAAGTCCTGGGATACGCTAGCGCCTGGGCCAAAGATACGTACGTTGGCGGCGCGTAGGTCGCTAATGTCACTGTCGAAATCGTTGAAATCTAAAACCGTTGCGGTGGCCGATGCCGCGCCAGCAGAAAGGTCAATAATCGCGATAGTTCCTTCAGGGTCATTGTCGTAAGCGTCGTTTGGCTCGCCTTCATTAGCGACGATGATTTTGTTGCCATCGGGCGTGAAAGTCAGCATATCCGGCAGCGCACCGACTGTGACAGTGGTTTGTAGCAAAAGGTCCGAGCCGTTGTACAAAGCAACAAAGCCGGCTGCCTGCTTGTCGCTATTCTCAATTGCCACTGCAACAATTCCGTTGCTTACCGACACGCTATTTGGGCCGGCAGCATTAGCTGCAGCCGCAGTGGTGTCGATGGCGCCTACTTTTCTAGGAGCGGCAACATTGCTTACATCGTAAACGTCTATGACTTTGCTAGAGCCATTCACAACAAACAGTTGTTGGTTGGTTTTGTCGTAGGCGACAATTTCGGCAGCACTGTCGTCAAAAATGCCAGTGTGGATCCGGCTTTGAAATTGAAGATTAAAGTCGTTTGAAGTATCTTCTTTACTACAGCCAGTGGTCACGGCAACTGACAAGCCCAGCAGGGCGGCGCAAGTAAAACGCATTGAATTCTCCGATTGGGGATAGGTAACGCGGCTAGTGGACCAAACTCTCACTACAGCTATAAGACAGAACCGTTACCCTTGTGTGACGGTGTTCTTGCCTGCGCGGTAGCAATGGTCTACGGTCGGGTTACTTGTGAATAAGAATCGAGATTTGATGTCTACAATTGTTGATCAGTTAATCGCTGCGCTGGGTAGCGCCCAAGTACTGAGCGCCGAAGCAGCCAAGCAGCGTGCCCGCTCATATTGGGATGCAAGCCCGTTGGATGCGCTGGCTATTGTTCGTCCCACTTCAACCGACGAGCTGAGCACGGCGCTGAAAATTTGCCACCAGCATTCTCAAACTGTCGTAACTCACGGCGGCTTAACCGGCTGTGTTGAGGGTGCAAGCTGTAACGGCAACGACATCGTTATATCGCTAGAGAACATGCGTCAGATAGAAGCATGGGACGCTGTGGGTAAGACCGTAACCCTCCAGGCCGGTGTGGTTCTTGAAACCCTACAAAAAGCCGCGGCTGACAAGCAGCTGTATTTCCCATTAGATTTAGGCGCTCGCGGTTCCTGCACCATCGGCGGGAATATCGCTACCAATGCCGGCGGAATCAATGTGTTGCGTTACGGCATGATGCGTCAGCAAGTGCTGGGCCTAGAAGTGGTACTGGCAAACGGCCAAGTCATCAACTCAATGAACCAAATGCTAAAAAACAACGCCGGTTACGACCTAAAGCAGCTATTTATCGGCAGCGAAGGCACGCTGGGAATAGTCAGCAGGGCGGTCCTCAAGCTAGAAGAGCCTGCACTTAGCCGCAACAGCGCGATGATTGGCCTATCGTCATTCGCTGGCGTAACCACGCTACTAAGCACCTTACAACGAAGCCTCGGTGGCCAGCTTTCCTCGTTTGAAGTGATGTGGGGAGACTACTTCCATGCCGTAACCGAGCCGGGCTTTCACCGAGCGCCGATGGCAAGAGATCACGCTTTCTACGTGATGTGCGAAGCCGAAGGTGGCAACCCTGCATCGGATGACCCACGATTCTTAGCAGTAATCAGCCAAACTATGGATGCTGGCATTGCGGCTGACGTGGTCATTCCACAATCTGAAACCGAGCGCTGCGCACTATGGGAAATACGAGAGAATTTCGAAGCCCTTTATGAACAAGCACCGGTGTTTTTGTACGACATAAGCCTGCCGATGTCGGCAATGGAAGCCTATGTAGTCAAAGTACAGTCTGCAATCCAAAGCCTTTGGCCTAAGGGTTTTTGTCAGGTCTTGGGGCATATTGCAGACGGCAATCTGCACTTGTTTATACATCCCGACAGCTGCGGGAGCGCTCAGGCAGGCGAGCTGCACCAATTAGCCGATCAATGCGTCTATCCAGCGCTGGCTGAATACGGTGGATCAGTCTCGGCAGAGCATGGAATCGGCCTAGAAAAGATCGAGCATCTGGGCATCTCACGCAGCGCTGATGAAATTGCACTAATGAAGACAGTCAAAGCCGCACTAGATCCCAAGGGCCTTCTAAACCCTGGGAAAGTGCTTACGCTTTAGCGGCAGTCTAGGCGACCAAGCTGCCAGCCTGCTGTCGGCAAAACGCCAGCCATTGCTGCAAGCCCGTACCTAAGTACTTTTGCTTGTGCAGCACAATCCAGAATTGCCGGTTTAGGTTCCGCTGTGGCGTAGGCAGCCGCACTAAGGTGCCGCGTTCAAGGTCGTCGGCCACAGCAATTTTAGACAGGCAACCAATCCCTAAATCTAAACGCACCGCACGTCGGATTGCCTCGGTGTGCTGTAGTTCCATTGATATATCTAGCTGGGGCAGCAAGTCATGCATTGCGTGGTCAAATGTTTGGCGTGTACCAGAGCCGGTTTCCCGCAGAACCCACGGCGCTGTCGCTAGGTCTTTATCGCTGATCTTTTTCTTCTTGGCTAATGGATTATCGGGGGAGCAAAACACCATCAACTCGTCGTCTAACCAAGGCTCTAGCTGCAAATTGGGGTGCTGGATTATCCCTTCAATCAATCCCACATCTATTTCAAAGTTAAGCAGACGCTCGGCAATGTGCTCGGTGTTTTCCACCTCTAAACTCACTTGGTGGTTTGGGTGCTCCTTGCGATAGTCGGCCAGCAGTGGCACGGCTAAGTAGTTGCCAATCGTGAGCGTGGCGCCGACTTTAATCGGCCCAGCGTCAGCGTGCTGTCGAAAGTGTTGCTCCAAAGCATTGGCTTGGTCGAGTAGGGCGCGCGCTTCTGAACGAAGGCTATGGCCCGCTTCATTTAGCTGCAAGCGTTTACCCACTCGGTCGAACAGTTGAATATCAAACTGCTTTTCTAGCTCAGCCAACGCGCCGCTAGTGGCAGACTGAGAAAGGCTTAAAGCCTTAGCCGCCAAGCTCACATTGTTGCTCTCTGCAACGGCCAGAAACACCTCCAGCTGTCTAAGGGTGTATCGCATAAAAAAACCTATATCCACAAATCCGATAACGAATATGAATAATACCTGTTTTACAGAATAAAGCTAACCGCCTAATCTACGCCCAACCTCTCCACACCAACGAAGGCATGCACAATGGCCAAGCTCATCACCGAAACCGTTACCGAAGTTCACCACTGGAACGACACGCTGTTTAGTTTCAAAACTACTCGTGATCCGTCGTTCCGCTTTGAAAACGGCCACTTCACCATGATCGGCATCGAGCACGAAGGCAAACCGCTAACTCGTGCTTACAGCATCGCCAGCGCCAACCACGAAGAGCATTTGGAATTCTTCTCGATCAAAGTTGAGGATGGCGCGCTGACCTCAAAGCTTCAGCATTTGAAAGCAGGTGATCCAATTTTGGTAAGCATTAAACCAACCGGCACGCTTACCGCTGGCAACGTATTGCCGGGCAAGCGGCTGTTCCTAGTCGGCACGGGCACAGGCCTCGCACCTTTCATCAGCATCATTAAAGACCCAACAATCTACGAGCAATACGAGCAAGTTATTCTTGTTCACGGTGCGCGTTGGAATAGCGAACTGGCCTACCAAGACCTAATCCAAAACCAATTGCCAAATGATGAGTTCCTAGGCGAGTACGTGTCAGGTCAATTGCTGTACTACCCAACAGTCACCAGAGAGCCAAGCCAATTCACCGGCCGCGTTACCGACCTAATGACCAGCGGAAAGCTGTTTGCAGATTTGGGAATAGGGCCAGCCAACCCAGAAACCGACCGCTATATGCTCTGCGGCAGCCCGCAAATGCTTAAAGACACTGGCGCGATACTAGACGGCTGGGGCTTAAGCGAATCACGCGGCGGCTACCAAGGCGAATACGCTATTGAGCGG
>JBLHFB010000177.1:0-4091 GCA_047614865.1 Gammaproteobacteria bacterium
CGGCGCGCTGAAAGATTTCTTAGGTTATTTTGCTAAGAAAGAAGACAAGGAGCCAAATCAAGCGGTGTTAGTGGAGCTGTCGCAGCTAGATGCTAAGGTGATTGGCTTTGTTACTAATGAGACGCTGGATCAGCTTAAAGGCGCTGCAGCGGGCAGGGTGGCTGTATATTTGCCGATGAGTTATCAGCTGGGCGGCTACACGCTATTGTTACGCCCTGATCAGCTCACACCGATTGATATGCCGTTTGAAGAAGCGATGCGCTTTGCGATTACCGCGGGTGTGGCGGGCAAGTCTAAACCCGACACACCGCAGGCATAGCTAGCCTTCCAGATTGTTCAAAATCTGAAGAACGTTTTCGGCTTTGTTGAGGGTATAGAAGTGAAGAGCTGGCGCACCGCCTGAGATTAGGTCTAGGCAAAGCTCAGTGACCACATCTGCACCAAAGGCTCGTAGTGATTGGGGGTCATGCTCATAGCTTTTCAGCCGTTGACGGATCCAACGAGGAATTTCGGCGCCACAGGCGTCTGAGAAGCGTGCCAACTGGGTGTAGGTAGTAATCGGCATAATTCCCGGTACTACAGGGATATTTACCCCAAGTTGCTCTACACGGTCGCAGAAATCGAAGTACGAATCTGAGTTGTAGAAGTACTGCGTCATCGCTGCGTCGGCACCCGCTTGAACTTTGCGAACGAAGTTTTCCAAATCAACGTCTGGCGATTCAGCTTGTGGATGCATCTCAGGATAGGCAGCGACTTCAATTTTGAAGTGGTCTGCGTGCTCCTGACGAATAAACTCGACAAGCTCGCTAGCGTAGCGAAACTCACCCGCTGACATCATTCCTGAGGGTAAATCGCCACGCAGCGCGACAATCCGCTTTACTCCGGCTTCGTGGTATTGAGCTAGCAACGTAGCAATGTTTTCGCGAGTTGAGCCAATGCAAGACAAATGTGGTGCTGCTTCAACGCCGATATCGGCAGTGATCGCTTTAACGGTCTCAAAGGTTCCGTCTTGGGTAGTGCCGCCTGCGCCGAAGGTGACTGAGAAGAACTCAGGGTCAGCTACGTTTAGCAGTCGCCAGGTATTTTGTAAGTTTTCTTTGCCTGCGTCGGTACGCGGCGGGAAAAACTCGAATGAAATGGGTGTTGAATCCACGATGGCTCTCTTAATCTAATTTAAGTCAGCTTAGGCAGCCAAGCAGCTTGGTTGCCTAAGCCGTACTTTAAGTCTTAGTAGCGGTAATTTTCTGGCTTGTAAGGGCCCGCAACGTCAACGCTTATGTAGGCAGCTTGCTCAGCGGTTAGCTGAGTTAGCTTGGCACCAATTTTGTCTAAGTGTAGACGGGCAACTTTCTCGTCTAAATGCTTAGGCAGAACGTAAACGTCATTCTGGTAATGGTCGCCACGAGTCCATAGCTCTATTTGTGCCAAGGTTTGGTTGGTGAAGCTATTGCTCATCACAAAACTTGGATGACCAGTGGCACAGCCTAGATTTACCAAACGACCTTCCGCCAACATAGTGATTCGTTTACCGTCTGGGAAGATGATGTGATCAACCTGGGGCTTGATGTTGTCCCACTCGCAGTCTTTAACCGAGGCGATATCTATTTCATTGTCGAAGTGACCAATGTTGCAGACGATCGCTTCGTTCTTCATCGCTTCCATATGTGGGCGCGTGATGATGTTGAAGTTGCCGGTGGTGGTTACGAAGATGTCAGCGTCTTTTGCAGCGTCGTCCATCGTGACTACGCGGTAGCCTTCCATTGCGGCTTGAAGCGCGCAGATCGGATCGATTTCAGTGACCCAAACAACAGCACCTAAGCCACGAAGCGATTGGGCGCAGCCTTTGCCTACGTCGCCGTAGCCAGCAATGATCGCGATTTTGCCGGCGATCATTACGTCGGTTGCACGTTTGATACCGTCGACTAGCGACTCGCGACAGCCGTAAAGGTTGTCGAATTTAGCCTTGGTTACGGAATCGTTTACGTTAATTGCTGGGAACGGAAGTAGGCCATTTTTAGCAAATTCGTATAAACGCTTAACGCCGGTAGTGGTTTCTTCAGTTACGCCTTGGATATTCGCTAGGGTGGTTGAGTACCAGTTAGGCTGCTCGCCCAAACGCTTGCGAATAGCCGCAAACATGATGGTTTCTTCTTCAGAACCAGGGTTATCAAGAACGCTAATATCTTGCTCGGCCTGGGTGCCCAAAATCAAAAGGCCAGTCGCGTCGCCGCCGTCGTCCAAAATCATGTTGGCTGTGCCGCCGTCGGCCCATTCAAAGATCTTGTGGGTGTACTGCCAGTAATCTTCTAGAGACTCGCCTTTAATAGCAAAAACAGGGACGCCCGTTTCGGCAATTGCTGCTGCTGCATGGTCTTGAGTCGAGAAGATGTTGCATGAAGCCCAGCGCACTTCTGCACCCAAGGCGGTGAGTGTTTCTATCAACACACCTGTTTGGATGGTCATATGCAAGCTGCCGGCAATGCGTGCGCCAGCAAGTGGTTTAGACTCGCCAAATTCTGCACGGCTGGAGATTAGGCCAGGCATTTCGGTTTCTGCGATGTTTAGCTCTTTACGACCCCAGGTCGCTAGGCTCATGTCGGCTACGATGTAATCAGTCATTTCTATTTCCTTAATTCGATATTAAATGGCGCTAGCGAGAGCAGCGGCACGGTCGGTTTTTTCCCACGGCACATTCAGATCTTCACGACCAAAATGGCCGTAAGCAGCGGTGGCTTTGTAAATAGGTTGGATCAGGTCCAGCATTTTGACGATCCCATATGGGCGAAGGTCAAAGTGCTCACGAACCAAAGCGGTTAGCGTGGCGTTGTCGACTTTGCCGGTGCCGAATGTTTCTATGCTGATTGAGGTTGGCTCGGCTACGCCAATTGCGTAACTCACCTGAAGTTCACAGCGATCAGCTAGGCCGGCAGCAACAATGTTCTTAGCCACATATCGGGCAGCATAAGCCGCTGAACGATCGACTTTCGATGGGTCTTTGCCCGAGAATGCACCGCCGCCGTGGCGAGCCATGCCGCCATAGGTGTCGACAATGATTTTGCGACCCGTTAAGCCGGCATCACCCACGGGGCCGCCAATAATGAATTGGCCGGTTGGGTTGATATGGAAAAGGGTCTTTTCGCTCAACCATTCTTCCGGCAATACTGGCTTAATGATGGTCTCCATCACAGCTTCACGTAAATCTGCGGTGCTGATGTCGGGGGTGTGCTGAGTGGATAACACGACTGCTTCGATGCCAACAGGTATGCCGTCTTCGTAGCGGAAAGTCACCTGAGATTTCGCATCGGGACGCAACCACGGCAAGGTGCCGTCTTTGCGCACTTGAGCTTGGCGGCGGACTAGACGGTGCGCGTACTCCAGAGGAGCAGGCATTAGCGTGTCGGTTTCATTGCAAGCGTAGCCAAACATCAGGCCTTGATCGCCAGCACCTTGTTCTTCGTCAGTTGCACGGTCAACCCCCTGAGCGATGTCAGGAGACTGCTTGCCAATCGCGTTCAATACCGCACAAGTCGCGCCGTCAAAACCCATATCTGAGCTGTTGTAGCCTATGTCGAGAACGGTTTTTCGAACAAGGTCTTCTAGATCGATATAGGTGTCGGTGGTGATTTCACCGGCGACAATAACCATTCCGGTCTTGACCAAGGTTTCACAGGCAACCCTTGCGTGTGGGTCGTCTTTAATGATTTCGTCGAGTACCGCATCAGAAATTTGATCGGCTATCTTGTCCGGATGTCCTTCAGAAACAGATTCTGAAGTGAAGAGGTGAGGCTGAGACATAGGGTGTATCCATCAATTCATCATGATAAGCGGATGTATTATCCACATGAGAACCTTAAATGTACAGCCCAGAACCAAAAAGCCCCGCAGAGCCTTGCTTTCTAGTGACACTCCAAAGCAGTTTACTTAGGGTTAACGCCGAGCGATTTAAGGGTTGCAACATTTACATAATTGTCTTGCGGCAAGTTGTTGGCAGCATTGATCGCTTTGATGGTGTCTTTGCCGATGATGCCGTTGATTGGACTTGGATCAAAACCGCGCTCTTTAAGGGCCGCTTTGATATCGCGAACGCGATC
>JBLHFB010000178.1:0-4089 GCA_047614865.1 Gammaproteobacteria bacterium
GTTTTTCAGCCTGCGTGATGCGCCGGATCATATTTCCGGTTGGGGCGAGTTATAAACAACCGAGTGACCAACTTGAGCGCAAAATTGCCAAGCAGTTTGGGCAGCACAATTCACTCCGCTCGCGTTTTGCAGACGGTGTGTCCATGGCTGGGCAAAGCGCGCAGTTTGGCTTACTTGAAGAAGCCTATTTAGCCGCAGTAGATTGCACAGGTTTGCTATCCGGTTTTGATGCTGAGGGTGACTTTGATCGCCAGCTAAGTGAATTAATCAGTGATAAGTCACTCGGTGACGATTCGCTTGAGCTTCTCAAGCGCTTTGACGGTTTGAGAAAACGGGTTATCAGCTAGTCATCGTGCTGGGCAATCGGCCAGTCTATTGCGGATGATCGAAAGGGTAGCGGCTTAGCGCCGACTCAATCAGTGGCAGAACCCTCACCACCGCGGCATAGCCTTCATTGATCGCAGCGTCGGCTTGTTCGAACTCCATGCCGCTCATGTGGCCCAGCCTAGGCGCAATAATCACATCAGGCGGGTCACCCGCTAGCCTGCCTCGCGCAAGCCGGTTACTCATGATGGTAATCGCCGAGAAGAAGCTATTCGCGATCGATGGCGGAGCGGGTTCTTCGCCAACCTCCAAGCCGGGAGAAAGAGATATCGCCTGTGCTTTGCTGACTCCCGCCTGACGTTTTTCGTCAGCTTTACTGCTTTCGCCATAGCCTGTGTTGTCACCATTAAGGTCAACAGCAAAAACCAAGTCTGCGCCTAGCGCGCGGGTTAGAGAAACTGGCACAGGGTTGCTTAAACCCCCATCAAGCAGCCATTGATTGCGCAGAAAAACCGGCGAGAAAACCCCGGGAATCGCCATCGATGCACGTACCGCCCTGACCACTGGCCCGTGGCGAAGCCAAATTTCTCTGCCGGAGTCGTAACTGGTCGCCACGGCACCAAAGGGAATAGGGCAGTCTTGGATGTTGATCGGACCAACATAATCAGTCAATACCTGCATCAAACGCTTGCCGCTGACGAGGCCGCCGCTGCGTGGGCGAAAGTCCATAAACATGAATTTGCGTTTGGAAGTGAGCTTTCGTGCCCAGCTTTCCAATGCATCGAGCTGGTTGTTCACGTATACCGCGCCAACCACTGCTCCGATTGAACTGCCCGCGACCACTCGCGGCTCGTAGCCGTGGTCAACCAGAGCTCGAATAACCCCAATATGCGCCCACCCTTTTGCCGCGCCAGACCCGAGTGCTAATCCAATGATGGGCTGGCTTATTGGCATTGCTATGGAGCCTTTTGTTGTAACCGAGTGGCGTCAATCTTGGAGCGTTCCCATATCTCACGTTTGACTTTTCCGGCTTCGCGTTTACTTGTAAACGGTCCGACTCGGACACGATGCCATGTTGTGCCAGACGGAGCAAGATATGGCGCCACAGTGGCAACGAAACCATCAAGGGCTAAATCAGCTTGCTGTTGGCCCGCGTCGTTCACATTCTTAAATGAGCCGGTCTGTAAATGATAGATATAGGGGTCTATTTTTTCGTCTTGGTCTTGAATAACTTTTACGCCAGCGCGTGGCAGCACGCTGTAAAAGTCTTCACCTGCTCGTTGTTTTGTCGCCGGAGGGGCAACCAATCGTGCGTCGGGGCACTCTTCTACTTCGGGCGGTGGTGGGCATTCTTTGTCTTGCGACATCCAATAAACCGAGATAAGCAGCCCACCCATAATGACGCCGGCGCCGGCGCCTATTAACAGAGCGTGCCAAGTAGGCATTGGGCCATTGGCTTGGGCTGGACGCGCGGCACCACCCGCTCGGCGGGGGGCTTGATTTTGGCGGCTTTTGCCGCCGGCTTTGGGAGTGGCCACGGTTACATTTTCTCGGGTGCTGAAACGCCCAATAAGCCCAGGCCGTTTGCAATCGTTTGACGGGTAGCCAAGGCAAGGCTAATTCGTGCATCGCGTAGGTTGTCATCTTCCACAACAAACGCACAGGCGTTGTACCAGCTGTGGAAGTCCGCGGAGAGGTCACGTAAATAGTGCGCCATGCTATGAGGCGCACAATTACGGGCGGAAGAATCTAGCAGCTCTGGGTAGCTGGCAATGCGCTTCATCAACGCTTGTTCGTGCTCGGTGTCCAGCAACGCTAGATTGTTGAGACCGTTGGCTTGGTCAAAAACAAACTCGCGCTCTGTGAGCTTGTTCATCACCGCGTGAATTCGAGCGTGGGCGTATTGAATGTAATACACCGGATTTTCGTTAGATTTAGATGTGGCAAGTTCCAAGTCGAAATCTAGGTGTTGATCTGCCGAACGCATTACGTAGAAAAACCGGCAGGCATCATTGCCTACTTCGGCACGAAGCTGACGCAGGGTTACGAACTGACCAGAACGGGTCGACATGCCAACTTTTTCTTTGCCGCGCCAAAGCACGGCAAATTGCACCAAGCGCACGTCGAGTTTGTTTTTGTCTTCGCCCAGGGCTTCCATCGCGGCCTTTACTCGTGCGATGTAGCCGTGGTGATCTGAGCCCCAAACGTCAATCAAACGGCCGAAACCGCGGCGACATTTGTTTTGATGATAGGCAATGTCTGAAGCGAAATACGTGCCTAGGCCGTTGTCGCGAATAACCACGCGGTCTTTATCGTCACCCAGCTCAGAAGAGCGGAACCACTGAGCGCCGTCTTGTTCGTATATGTGACCGTTGTCGCGCAGAGTTTGTACCGCAATGTCTAATGCATTGTCGTCGTTCAAGCTGCGTTCGCTAAACCACTCGTCAAAGCCTGCGCCGTATTCTTCAACGTCGTCTTTGATGTCGTCCAGAATGGCATTGAGGGCCTTTTCAAACACGATATTGTAGTCGGTGCTGCCCAGTAGTGTTTGAGCACGTTCGATCAGTGCGTCGATATAGGCGTCTTTGTCGCCGGTGTCGGTTTCCGGATTGAAATCTTCTGGCAAACTATCAAGCACACTGGCCGCTGGGTGGCGAAACGCGTCACCGTGGGTTTCAAATAACTCGCGCCCGTAGTCACCAATGTAGTCGCCTTTATAAGCGTTACTTGGAAAGGCAATCTCCTCGCCGGCGGTTTGCAGGTAACGAACCCATACGCTGGCGGTAAGAATTTGCATCTGACGTCCAGCGTCATTCACATAGTATTCTTTGTGAACAACGTGGCCAGTGGCTTTTAGGATATTTGCCAAGCTAGCGCCAAATGCTAGGCCACGGCCGTGACCAACGTGCAAAGGGCCGGTAGGGTTGGCAGAAACAAATTCCACCATCACTTTTTCGCCCTTGCCCAAATTACTCTGGCCAAACTGAGAGCCTGCTTCTAGCACTTGGCCAACAATCGCCGTACTCGCGTCGCTTGAAACAAAGAAGTTGATAAAGCCGGGGCCAGCAATCTCGACTTTTTCGATCGCACCACCAATTGGCAAGGCGTCACAAATCATCTGTGCAACATCGCGCGGGGGTTTGCCCGCGGATTTAGCTAACATCAGGGCAATGTTGCTGGCGAAGTCGCCGTGGCTTGCGTCCTTGGTTCGGTCAATACGGATTCCGGCACCCGGTATTTCAAGGGCCAAGTCGGAAAGGGCGGTTTTGATAAGCGTTGCTAGTTGCGTTTTCACGGATAAACTGTGTGACTATTCAAAGGGAATGGCCGTGGAGTTTACCAAAATGCGGGTTCCCAAAGCGAAGGAAGACTGATGAAAAAACTATTGGCGCTATTGCTGATTTTGCTCCTGGTGGCGGTAATCGCTGTAGTGGCTGTTGGAATGCTCGTTAAAGGCAAATACGGTGGCGGCGAGCCCTTCCCTGAGGTTGAATTATCGCCGGCCATATTTAGCATGGACGATGTCGAAGAAGTCGCTAGTTTGCCGCTGCCTCCCGTCAATATTGCGGTATCTGAGTCCGGTAGAGTATTTATTAGTTTTCACCCGGAAGGGCGCCCTGACTACGCCTTGGCAGAAATTATTGATGGCCAAGCCAAAAGGCTCAGTCTGAATTTGAAACCGTCTTAGGGATTCGGATTGATAAGCAGGGTCGCTTATGGACTTGGACAACGCCAACCACGGCTAAGCGGTTTTGACTTAGAAAC
>JBLHFB010000179.1:0-4076 GCA_047614865.1 Gammaproteobacteria bacterium
CGGGAAGTCGATATTGTGGCGACGAGGATCGCGGAAACGTATCACCACCATGCTTTCATCGGCTGTAGGAACATCGTTTAGGGCAAACGGATTTGAGGTGTCTACTGTCGGGACGCGCTGAAAATTGATATCGGTTCGTGAAAACTGCGGAACGATATAGTTCACGTAGTCGGGCATTCGGCGAAGGATGTTATCGCGAACCTCATCGTGACTGTAGCCGCGTTCAGTGGTGTCGCGCCAAACCTTTTGAGCCCACTCTAGATTGATCGTAGGAACAACGCCTAGCAACAGGTCTGCGTGGCGAGCAATATTGTACTCGTCTGTCACCGCGCCACCGTGAAGTCCTTCATAGAAAAGCAAATCGGTTTTCTCCGGCACCGCTTCCCACGCAGTGAAACCACCAGAAACTCCCGAAAAAAGCGCCGCATCGTCTTCATTATGAATATAACGCCTGAAGGTGCCACTACCGCCTGCGCCGTATTGGCGAAACAGCGTCTCTAGCTTGGACAGCAGATTTGTTGCTGGGCCAAAATGGCTAAAGTTCTCAGAGCGAATTTTCGCTTCTCGTGCTTTCTCACGCATGCTTTCACGGCCGTAGCGATGAAATGCGTCACCTTCCACCGGGCAGACATTCAACCCCATGTGATCAAATAAGCGGTTGAAAGCTCGCTTAATCGTACTGGTGCCGGCGCCGGAAGAGCCGGTCGCAGCGATTATTGGGTGACGTTTTGACATAGATTAACGGGCAACTACTGGAGACTCATTCTAATTTAATTGCCGGAACGGCAAGGCGGCTATTTCTTTTGATATAACAGGTCAGCGACTTCGTGGCCTTTGTTCAAACCGCGCTGCTCAAAATGAGTAAGAATTCGATTATCAGGGCGAGGGATATAGCTGTTTTTGCTGTTTGTGTTCGCAAAGCTTGGAGCAGCGTTCATGGTTTCAAGCATGTGCTCAGCATATGGCGCCCAGTCGGTAGCCATTTGGAAAAACCCACCCGCAACCAATTTTGAGGCAACCAAGGCGGCGAATTCTGGCTGAATAATACGCCGTTTATTGTGTCGTTTTTTGTGCCACGGATCTGGGAAGAACAACCAAGTTTCATTTAGCGATTGATCTGCGACGCGCTTACTAAGCACCTGAACTGCGTCTTCGCAGATCACGCGAATATTTCCCAGGCCGCTTTTCTTGGCTTCCATCAAAACTTGTCCGCAACCAGAGCGATAAACTTCAATACCCACAAAGTTATCACCTGGTCGGGCTGCTGCTTGGCGCAGTAAGTTGCCGCCGTTGCCAAAGCCAATTTCAAACACCGGAGACTTGTCGTTGCCGAATATCTCAGCCCAGTCGAAAGCCCATTGGTCGCTAGAATGGATATCGGATTCTAGGCCCCACACTGGAAACAGCTCTTCTAGTGCTGCGCTTTGGCCTGGGGTTATACGTCCGTCGCGGCGAACAAAGCTGCGAATTTGACGGTCGTGCTTTTCTTTGATTTGGTCAGTCATAGCTTAGAAGAACGTTCCGTCAATCGGCGAGGAGGCTGATGCGAAGCGTTTGCGTGGAATACGTCCAGCGAGAAAGGCTTCGCGGCCGGCAATAACCGCATGCTTCATCGCTGAGGCCATCAAAATAGGCTGGCGAGCGCCGGCTATTGCGGTGTTCATTAGTACGCCGTCGCAACCCAACTCCATGGCAAACGCGGCGTCGGAGGCTGTTCCCACACCAGCGTCGACCAAAATCGGAACGTTAGCGTTTTCTTTGATAGTCAGAATGTTGTAGGGGTTTTGCACACCTAAGCCAGAACCAATCGGAGCGGCTAACGGCATAACTGCGACGCAGCCCATCTCTTCCAAGCGTTTCGCAATTATTGGGTCATCGCTGGTGTAGACCATCACGTCAAACCCGTCCTTTATTAGTATTTCTGCCGCTTCTAACGTTGCAGGAATGTCGGGATAGAGCGTTTTTTTGTCGCCCAGCACCTCGAGCTTCACTAGATTATGGCCGCCGAGTAGTTCTCGCGCCAACTGACAAGTACGAACAGCCGACGCGGCGTCAAAGCAACCAGCGGTGTTTGGTAAAATTGTGTATTTGTCTGGTGAAATAACATCCAGTAAGTTGGGCTGGCTAGGGTCTTGGCCGATATTTGTCCGGCGGATGGCAACAGTGACGATTTCAGCGCCACTTGCTGCGATCGCAGCACCACTTTCCTCGAGATCTTTGTATTTACCGGTTCCCACTAGCAAGCGAGAGCCGTAGTCTTTGCCTGCAATCTTCAATTTGTCGCTCATTTAGCCTCCGCCGATGGCGTGAACAATTTCTACCACGTCAGTTGGTTTCAGTACGGTTGTCGGGTACTGACTGCGTGGAATAACGGTTTGGTTCAGTTCCATCGCAATACGCTTTTCAGCGAGCCCCAGTTGGATAACTAGTGCCTCGGCTGTTGAGCCATCCGCTATTTCGAGCAGAGAGCCATTCATAGAAATTTGCATGTGAATGAGGCTGAGTTGAGTGTAAAGAGCACCTATTCTAATCTACCCATCTACTGAATGTTGAACCTGCGTCCAGTTTGTAAATCTATAGTCCCAACTAACATGAGTTAAACTAGCTAAAACTAACTATTGAGGTCGCCAACATGGGTATTTTATCGTGGATCCTGATGGGCCTAATAGCGGGAGCAATAGCCAAGTGGATAATGCCCGGAAAAGACGGCGGTGGCTGCCTACTTACAATGGCACTCGGCATCGCCGGGGCTATAGTTGGTGGATTTATCGGCTCATTCTTTGGGCTAGCCAAGGTCGACGAATTTAGCCTTGCGACAATGGGTATTGCCGTTGGTGGCGCAGTAGTTATTTTGGTTCTATATAGAGCAATCACAAAAAAATAGAGAAGATCTTATGGACAACAAATTGGTACTCATTGTTTACGCCCTGCGGGTCTGCTTAGCCTAGGTCGATGGAACAGTATCAAGAAATAATAAGCTTGCTGGCGCTTACACTGGGTGTTGGTTGGGCTAGCGGTATCAACCTCTACGCGACGATTGCTACGTTAGGGCTGATGGGTGCAACCGGCAATATGGACCTACCGCCAGGTCTTGAAACCTTGCAAGACCCAATGGTTATTGCAGCAGCAGGCCTAATGTTCGGCGTCGAATTTTTTGCCGACAAGATACCTGGGGTCGACTCGGGCTGGGATGCGATCCACACGTTTATAAGAATTCCGGCTGGAGTAATACTTGCCGCCGGTGCGGTAGGCGATATTGGCCCCGGCGCTGAGCTTGCAGCCGCTATTGTCGGAGGCACGCTTTCTGCGACAAGTCATGCGGCCAAATCTGGCACCCGAGCGTTAATCAATACGTCGCCAGAGCCATTTACCAATTGGACTGCGTCGCTAGTCGAAGATGTAGCGGTGATTTGTGGCGTTTACACTGCAGTCCAGCATCCGGCTTTGTTCTTGGTGTTGTTAGTTGTCTTCATTATTTTCGTCATTTGGTTTTTGCCTATAGTGTGGCGAGCAGTGAAACGGCTATTCCGCCTTCTTTTACGTCTATTTGGGGTAAAAGACGAACCGCCGCTCGAGCGTGAGTTACCAGTTGATCGCAGTGGCAAAAACAGTGTGCCGCCGCCTTCTGGCCGACCGCTCGATACAAAGTAGTTAAAGATTAGTGGGGTCTTTGCACGCAAAGGCCTCTTCACGTATTTAAATAGGATTTATTGATGGGCAAGCTTGCAAAGATTGCGATGTGGTTACTGGGCTTTATTGTGGTTGTGATCGCCGCTGGTCTCATTTGGTTGAAGTTTTTCTTTGACCTAAATAACTATAAAGATCAGATAACTAGCGCCGTCGAAGATGCCACTGGGCGTAAGCTCGAAATCCGCCAGCCGATTACGCTGAAGCTGTTTCCGCCGTTAAGTTTGTCGCTTGGCGAAGTCACCTTTTCAAACGCCAAAGGATTCGAAGAAGCACCAATGGCCGAAGTTGGTAGTGCTTCAGTTCAAGTGAAAGTGGTCGCTTTGTTGAGCAAAAAAATCCAAGTTGGGGTTGTCCGACTCGACGGAATGAAGCTCTGGCTTGGACAA
>JBLHFB010000180.1:0-4062 GCA_047614865.1 Gammaproteobacteria bacterium
CAAGTTGGCTTTCTCGCGAGCAAGCTTCAAAAACGCCATCGCGTCTAGCTCTTCTTCACCACGGCTGCGACGTTGAGCATTCAACGCGGCACGTAGGAAGTAGCTGTTATTCACGCCCGGCAATTCGACCGGATATTGAAACGCCAGATATAGGCCAGCTGAAGCACGCTCTTCCGGTGCAAGCTCAAGCAAGTCTTTGCCTTTGTAGGTAACTGAGCCGCTGGTAATTTCGTAGCCCGGCTTACCCGCCAAAACATACGCAAGCGTACTTTTGCCAGAACCGTTAGGGCCCATAATGGCGTGCACTTCGCCCTCGCCAATTTCTAGGCTTAAGCCTTTAAGGATTTCTTTATCGCTCACGCTTACGTGGAGGTTTTCAATTTTTAACATTTTCGTCCTATCCGCAGATTACGCCGATGTACGCAGATTATTGGGTGTTGACGAATCGCCTAAACCGCAAACTACGTTCACCGAAATTGATCACTTGAGACTCCTCCGTGGTAGACATCTTAGTAAGCGCTTTCAGCTCAACTAAGACTTCGTCAAAACGCACAAAGTCGGCCCTATATTTTTGCTTAAGCTGCTTGCCTTGATACTAGACAGATAGCTCAAGCTATCGAGCAAAAGGTATCCCCCTCGCCGTAAACTCTATTTCCAATAGCCTCTTGATCAACCGACTCAAGAAACTCTGGCACTAGCTAACGATGCACTTCCATCGCCGCAGCAACCATTTCTCTGCTCGGTGGATCACGCTGAGAACGATTTATTGACTCTGCGGATAGACAAGCTATCCAACAGAACCCTCAAGGCTAATACCCAGAAGCTTCTGCGCTTCCACCGCAAACTCCATTGGAAGCTGCTTCATTACTTCTTTACAGAAACCATTGACGATCAAGCCAACAGCCTCTTCTTCACTCAAGCCACGCTGCAGGCAGTACAACACCTGATCTTCCGAAATTTTAGACGTCGTTGCCTCATGCTCAATCTGTGCACTTGGGTTTTTCGATTCGATATACGGAAAGGTGTGAGCGCCGCATTTGTCGCCCATTAGCAAGGAATCACATTGGCTGTAATTACGAGCGCCTTCTGCCGACGGGGTGATTTTCACCAATCCGCGATAGGTATTGTCGGAACGACCAGCCGAAATACCTTTTGAGATAATCGTGCTGCTAGTGCCCTTACCAATGTGGATCATCTTGGTGCCGGTATCGGCTTGCTGCCGCTTATTGGTCACCGCCACCGAGTAAAACTCACCAACTGACTCGTCGCCCAGCAAAATACACGATGGATATTTCCAAGTGATTGCAGAACCCGTCTCAACTTGAGTCCACGAAATTTTTGAACGTGTACCGCGGCATTCGCCACGCTTGGTTACAAAGTTGTAGATTCCGCCTACGCCGTTCTCGTCACCGGGATACCAGTTCTGAACGGTGGAGTATTTAATCTCTGCATCATCCATTGCAACCAGTTCAACTACCGCGGCGTGCAACTGATTCTCATCACGCATTGGCGCGGTGCAGCCTTCAAGGTAGCTCACGTACGAGCCCTTTTCAGCAATGATGATGGTGCGTTCAAACTGGCCGGTGTTTGCTGCGTTAATGCGGAAATAAGTCGACAGTTCCATCGGGCATTTAACGCCTTCTGGGATGTAAACAAATGAGCCATCTGAAAACACAGCACTGTTAAGCGCGGCAAAGTAGTTGTCGCCAGACGGCACTACAGAACCAAGATACTTTTTAACCAGCTCTGGATGCTCTTTCATTGCATCTGAAATAGAACCGAAGATCACACCAACTTTCTTCAAGCTAGCTTGGAAGGTGGTCGCTACTGACACCGAGTCAAATACTGCATCGACGGCTATACGGGGAGCGCCCGCAACACCCGCCAATACTTCTTGCTCTTTAAGCGAGATGCCAAGCTTTTCGTAGGTAGCAAGAATTTCCGGGTCAATTTCGTCAAGCGACTGCGGCTTGTCCGATTCTTTCTTGGGTGCGGAGAAGTACGAGATAGATTGGTAGTCAATCTTGTCGTAGCCCAGCTTGGCCCAATCCGGCTCTTCCATTGTTAGCCAATGGCGGTAGGCTTTGAGTCGATACTCAAGCATCCATTCCGGCTCATTTTTCTTGGCTGAAATTGCTCGAACAACATTCTCATCTAAGCCTGGAGGCAGACTGTCACTTTCAATTAAAGTGACAAAGCCCGCATCGTAATCTTGATCGAGATAGCTGTTAATTTGTTCGCTTTCGGTTTCAATACTCATTAGCTGGTAGCCAGTTGTTTGAATTGAACAGGTTGAATTGGGGTAGCTGGGCGAGTTAGCTGCTCTAGCGTTATCCCATCCAAAGCGTCGCGAATCGCGACGCTAATCAGTTGCCAATGGCCGCGAACACCGCAACCACTTTGCACGCTGCATTGGCTGTCATGCGAACCGCATTCAGTCAGTGCAATCGGCCCTTCTAGTGCCGTGACTATTTCGGCAACGGATATTTGACTGGAAAGCCGCGCTAGGCGATATCCACCGTGATTGCCGCGCGTTGACGCCAGCAAGCCCGGCTTAGTAAGCAATTTAAGAACCTTGCTAACCGTCGCGTCGCCCAAGCCCGTTGCTTCAGCAATTTCATGAGACGAATGCAGTTCGGCTGGGGTTGTGGCGATGTGAGTCATCACCAGCACACCGTAATCGGTAATCTTGCTGAGTCGTAACATAAGGGAATAGAAACACGGAGAGGGACTAAGTGGACTATTTTAGTACTGATTGAAGCGCAGTGCAAGGCAAGTCTGCCGCAAAGCCTTATACACCAACGCTAATAAGAATTATTCTCATTTGGAAAGCTTGGCCACTAAGCCATTCTTTGCAGCAGTAAGGCTTCCAATTTTTCAGCATCAGCAGCGAAACCACGTATGCCTTCGGCTAACTTTTCAGTTGCCATCGCATCTTGATTCATCGCGAATCGGAACTCGCTTTCGGAAAGCTCGTTTTTGGCATCGTCGCAGTGCTGCACAGCCCAATCGACGTTAAGTACCGCTTGTAGGGAATTAGCGTCGTCGCCTAGCTCAAGCAAGAACTTCGGCCCAATCGTAAGCAAGTCACAACCGGCAAGCGCTTTGATTTCGCCCACATTACGGAAGCTTGCGCCCATCACTTGGGTGCTGTACCCATGTTTTTTGTAGTAGCCATAGATTCTACGAACCGACAAAACGCCGGGATCTTGCTCTGCCGGATAGCTTTCGACGCCCTCGGCTTTCTTGTACCAATCCAATATTCGCCCTACAAACGGCGAGATTAAGTACACACCAGCCGCTGCACAAGCCTGAGCCTGAGCAAAGCCAAAGAGCAGGGTCAGGTTGCAGCGAATACCATCGGCTTCTAGCTCGCGGGCGGCCTCCACCCCCTCCCAAGTAGAGGCGATCTTAACTAATACACGATCACGGGAAATGCCACGCTTTTCGTACATTGAAATTAGACGCCGGCCACGAGCTACCGTTGCTTGGGTATCAAATGATAGGCGGGCATCGACTTCGGTCGATACATAGCGCGGCACAATCCCTAGAATCTCTGCACCAAAGGCGACAGCCAGCTCATCCATCGCCAAATCTAAATCACCCGACGCCTTTGAAATTGCGTCGTCGATTAGCGACGAGTATTCCGGCATTTTCGCAGCTGCCAGAATCAAGCTCGGATTGGTGGTTGCATCGGTTGGCTTGTGGAGGCGAATTGCCTCTATGTCACCGGTGTCAGCCACTACCGTGGTCATTGAGCGAAGAGATTCTAATGCGTTCATTTTTGAGTATTGGGTAGAGAGTAAATTAAGTGTTGCGGCTCTTTTAGAACCGAGAAAGGCCAGCCGTAGGTTGCTGTTAGACAATCCTCGGTTAGCACCTCGGCAGGGTTGCCCCTAGCAACAATGCTGCCATTCTTTAACACATAAACGTCGCCGGCGTATTGCAGGGCTAAATTTAACTCGTGCAAAACAGTCACCACGGTTGCAGATTTCGCCAAGCCTGCGAGTAATTGCATAACTCGGTGCTGCCACGCGACATCAAGCGCAGCCACTGGCTCAT
>JBLHFB010000181.1:0-4037 GCA_047614865.1 Gammaproteobacteria bacterium
CATATGTCATTAGTCCTTAACGACTCGGAGGCCGCTGAGGAGTTTGCCGCCCAGTGGCACCAGCTGGATCCTCAGCCTGAGTCGACAGCCGCGTATGCCACCGCTTTAGTCCGTAAGGGGAAAGTCGATCGCGCAGTCGAAATATTCGTTGAGTTCGTGGAGACAGTTCCAGCGGGAGGGGATGAACCCTTTGGATCGGTGGCGTCGATGCTCTCGCGTCCCGAGTTTAGTGAGTTCGCCTTGCCAACTATGGAAGGGCTTGTTCAGCGTGATCCCGCTGAGCCTCTAGCCGCATTGAGTCTGTCGCGGCTGGCCTATCGCGCAGAAGACTTAAACAAGGCGTTTCTTGCCGCAAACCGAGCGATAGCGTTAGACCCTGAGCTCTTAAGTGCTCGCTTGGTAAGGGCGCAAGTACTCTTGAACCGCGGTGATACCGATGCCGCGCTCGACGACTTACAAGCCGTTCTCAAAGAGCAGCCGACTAACGTTAGAATTTTGAATAGCGTAGCTAATACGTACTTGCTCCGTGGCGACGAGGCCATAGCCAAGGAGCTGCTCCTGCGGGTGTTAGCGGTTTCCCCAGATGACGCAACAGCTATCTTAGCGTTAGCTAAAACGGCGGTAAAAAGTGGAGACTACTCTGCCGCTTCTCGGTATTTCCTAAGGTTATATGAGCTAAACGAAGAGCCTGGTTTGGCCGCGTATTACCTTGGTGCAGTGGCAGAAGAGGGAGACAAGTTTGATGAGGCTATCGATTGGTATAGGCGGGTTCGAGGCGGTCCACAGCTAGAACGCGCCCAAGAACGGATCGCCGCTGTCATGATGCGCCGAGGCGACTTGCAGCTAGCACGTGAACATCTAGAGGGAGTACGCAGCGCCCTGCCGCATTTAGCGGCTCGGTTTTATCGATTGGAGGCCGAGATGCTTCATGCCGACCAGCGGCCAGATTCGGCGATGAAGGTCTTTGCTAAGGGAATTGAAGCCTTCCCAGAAGATGCGGATTTGCGTTATTCACGATCGTTATTGCTGGTTGAGCTAGGCGCCTACGGGTTGGCGGAAAAAGATTTGCTGGTGGCCTTGCAGACGTCGCCCGATGATTCAAAGCTCCTCAATGCGCTAGGCTATACGCTAGCCGATAAGACTGAACGGTATGATGAAGCCTATGCCTACATTGCAAAGGCGCTGGATATTGAACCCGAGTCGCCCTCTATAATGGATAGCATGGGTTGGGTTTTGTACCGCCAAGGCAAGATCAATGAGGCCGTCGAGTTTTTACGCAATGCCTACTTGCAAATGCGCGAGCCGGAAATTGCTGCACATTTAGGCGAAGTGCTTTGGGCTCAAGGTGAGCGTCTTGATGCCGAGTCGATTTGGCGAAACGCCTTGTCTCGATCTGGCAGCCAAGGGCAACGGATTCTCAAAGAAACAGTCAACCGCGTTGCGCCAACTTTGGCGCCCGCTATGTTGAAAGGATATGAATGACAAAGCCGACATCCAAAGCACCAAAATTGTTGAGACTAGGCGTCGCATTGATGGCGCTTTTTCTTGTTAGTGCTTGCGGAAGCAACCCACCTCATAAAGTTGAAGGCGGCAAGCCGTCGCCCACTTGGAAAGCCCAACAGCGCTACCTAAGTAAGCTGTCTGCCTGGGAAATGTCGGGCCGGGCGGGCAGTGGTCTCGGCTTTAGTGGCCAGCTAAACTGGGTGCAGCAGGCAACACAAAGTTATATCAATATAAGCGGTCCTTTGGGCATAGGCGCATTGGAAATTATTGGTAATGCCGATCAGGTGTCCTTACGAGACAAACACGGCATACGCACGGTGGTGAATCCAGAGGCGGTGTTACGTGAAAGCTACGGCTTACCTTTGCCGATTGATTATCTGCGTTGGTGGATGCTTGGAATTGCCGCGCCGAATGAAAGGGCTGGCTATCAGTTTGATAACAACGGCAACGCTGCAGAAATTCACCAGGCTGGCTGGCGGGTTACCCTGACTAGCTATCAGCTCTATGACTGCAGTGTTGTGCTTCCTCGGAAAATGACTTTGGTTAGCGGTGATCACAAATTGAAGGTCGTGGTTAAGAAGTGGACTCCGTTGGAAGGGCGCTGTGGCGTAGTTAGTTCGGCTGCGCTTAGTTCGGCGTTGTTGTTCTGAACCCAATTAAGGTAAACAGCTGATGCTGCAGAGTAGCCACCCCGCTTGGGCAGCCTTCTGGCCAGCGCCAGCCAAGTTAAACCTGCTTTTGCATGTGGTTGGCCAGCGCGATGATGGTTATCACTTGTTGGAAACGGTGTTTCAACTGTTGGAGCACGGTGACTTGCTGCGGTTTTCGCCGCGCGACGATGGTCGGGTGGTTCGGGTTGGCGGCCTAATTCACCTAGCGGAAGACGATGATCTCGTTGTAATGGCAGCAAAACACCTATTTTCGAACGCTAACTGCGATTGCGGCGTGACAATCGAATTGGCGAAAAGGCTTCCTGCAGGTGGCGGGTTAGGGGGTGGTAGTTCGGACGCTGCTACCGTTCTTGTTGTCCTAAATCAGCTTTATGATCTGGGATTGAGTGTGGATGAGCTGGCCGATCTAGGCCTGGAGCTGGGCGCGGATGTTCCGTTGTTCGTTCGTGGATTCTCTGCGTGGGCTGAAGGTGTTGGCGAGAATCTGACCCGGATCGATTTGCCTCGCCAGTGGTTTCTAGTGGCAACTCCACCTGTTGCCATCACCACCGCTGATATTTTCAAAGATTCCGGCCTTTGTCGGGATACGCTGCCGTCGAATCCTGCGGATTTAGACTTTGCAGAACGCAACCTGCCTGGGCGCAATGATTGTCAGGTGATTGCTGAGAGACATTTTCCAGAAGTCACAGAATTAATTCGAATAATGTCGGCACATGCGCCGACACGAATGACGGGCACTGGCAGCAGTGTGTTTTCAGTTCATTCGACTAAGGCGGGCGCTAACAAGTCGGCGGCAATGCTGCCCAAAGCTGTACAGAAATTTGTCAGTGTTGGGGTAAATCAGTCAGTGTTACAAAATAAATTGGAAAAGCTGTTTTCTTCCAAGTAATTCATCCGTATAATGCGCCCCGCTGCTTAGGTGGCACTAGCTAGAAGCTCTTTTTGGGCTTACGGCGTTAGGACGAAATGTCCGATCCACTGGGGTGTTGCCAAGTTGGTAAGGCCCAAGGTTTTGATCCTTGTATGCGTAGGTTCGAGTCCTACCACCCCAGCCATTTTCTTTCGTGATCCGGCATCAGGTAAATATACATGTCAGCAGCTAACATGATGGTGTTTACCGGTAGCGCTAACCCCGAGTTAGCCTTCGCCGTTTCCGAACACCTCGACCTTTCCCTTGGGAAGGCGCTCGTTGGCACGTTCAGTGACGGAGAGATTCAAGTTGAAATCCTAGAAAACGTTCGCGGCAAAGACGTGTTCGTTGTTCAACCAACTTGTGCTCCGACTGATCGCAATCTGATGGAAGTCTTGGTGATGTGCGACGCACTTCGCCGCTCCTCTGCTGGCCGAATTACTTGCGTGTTGCCGTATTTTGGCTACGCTCGTCAAGACCGTCGCTCTCGTTCTGCTCGTGTGCCTATTACTGCGCGCTTGGTTGCCGACATGATTGTTACCGCCGGTGCCGACCGCGTTGTAACCATCGATTTACATGCGGATCAGATTCAGGGCTTCTTCGATATTCCAGTAGACAACATTTATGCGTCACCGGTGTTGTTAGACGATATTTTGGCGCAGAAATACGTAAACCCAATGGTTGTTTCGCCTGACGTTGGCGGCGTTGTTCGAGCGCGTGCCTTCGCAAAGCACCTTGATGACGCAGATTTAGCCATTATCGATAAGCGTCGCCCCGTAGCCAACGAATCCCGAGTGATGAATATCATTGGTGACGTTAGTGGCCGCACTTGCGTGATGGTTGACGACATAATCGACACCGCCGGCACGCTTTGCAAAGCCGCCACGGCGCTTAAAGAAGACGGCGCTGAGCGTGTAGTTGCCTACGTTACTCACGCAGTGCTTTCTGGTGCG
>JBLHFB010000182.1:0-3985 GCA_047614865.1 Gammaproteobacteria bacterium
CTAACCTTTGCCAATACCACAAGCCTATGTCAGCCCATTTTACTCAGCAATCCGCTCAGCCCCGCCGTTCTGATTGGAGCGCTCTTGGCAGGCTCGCCCCGTATTTATTGAAATTCAAAGCGCGGGTGAGCTTGGCTATGTCGCTGCTATTGCTGGCAAAACTGGCAACTGTTGGGATGCCAATCGCGTTGAAGTACATCGTCGACTCACTTGACGTAACACTCAACCCGGTTGTGGTTCTGCCGCTATCAATGTTGATTGCCTACGGTGTAATGCGACTCGCCAGCACCCTACTCGGCGAGTTACGCGATGTCATCTTTGGCCGAGTAACTGAGCAAGCTATACACGCAGTTGCGCTCAAGGTATTCAAGCATGTACATGCTTTGGATATGCAATTCCACTTAGACCGGCGTACTGGGGGCATGTCACGCGATATCGAACGGGGCCTCAGTGGAATCGATTTCCTGATGCGCTTTATGCTCTTCAATATTGTTCCAACCTTCCTAGAAATAGGCCTTGTAGCGATAATTCTATTTGTTGGTTACGGCTGGAGCTTTGCGACTATTACATTGGTTTCGGTAGTTATCTATATCGCCTTCTCCGTGATCGCCACCGAATGGCGCACCGCGTTTGTACGCGAAGCCAACAAAATGGATTCAGCAGCAAACTCACGTGCTATCGATAGTTTGTTGAACTTTGAAACCGTGAAGTACTTCAACAACGAAGCCTTCGAAGCTGAAAATTACGACGAAAACCTCACCAGCTGGGAAGCAGCGATACGCAAAAACCGCCTTTCACTCGGCAGCCTAAATTCCGGTCAGAGTTTAATCATTGCCATGGCCGCCTCTGCAATGCTGGTTCTTGCCGCACAAGGCGTTGCCAATGGCGAAATGACCCTAGGTGATTTAGTGCTAATCAATAGTTACATCATGCAACTGTTTATGCCGCTGGGTTTTCTAGGCTTTGTTTACCGGGAAATCAAAAGCTCGCTAGCCAATATTTCACGGATGTTTGCGTTGCTAGATAACAAGCCAGCAGTGGTTGATATCGGCGACGCAGCGCCACTGGATGTCAGTAACGCCGAGATTCGTTTCAATAACGTCGAGTTTAGTTACCGTCCAGACCGTCCAATACTACGCGGGGTAGATTTCACGATAAAACCAGGCCAAACAGTGGCGGTGGTTGGCGCATCGGGTGCAGGAAAATCGACGATATCGAGGCTTTTGTTCCGCTTCTACGACGTGGCCAGCGGCAGTATTGAAATTGATGGGCAAGCCATCGATCAGGTTCAGCAAGCCAGTTTACGCAAGGCTATTGGTGTAGTTCCGCAAGATACGGTGCTGTTCAACAACACGATTGAATACAACATCCGTTACGGCAGGCCCGAAGCGAGTGACGAAGAGGTGCGTGATGCTGCCAAGCTGGCCCATCTATCGGAATTTGTCGACAACCTGCCTGATGGCTATCAAACCAATGTTGGTGAACGCGGGCTCAAGGTGTCGGGCGGCGAGAAACAACGAATTGCGATTGCCCGTACGATCTTGAAGAACCCTCCGATTCTTATTTTCGACGAAGCTACTTCGTCGCTTGATTCGCATTCCGAGCGCGCAATTCTCGATGCCTTTAAGGATGTTGCGAAAAGCCGCACCACTTTAGTGATCGCCCACCGGCTGTCAACGGTTGTCGATGCCGACCAAATCGTGGTTCTGGAACAAGGCGCCGTAGCAGAAGCTGGCACTCACCAACAGCTACTCGCAGCAGACGGGCGCTATGCACACCTCTGGCGAATACAGAATGCTGACCACGCTCAGGGCACGGAGGCGGACGGCAACCAAGTTGCCAGCTAGCTAGCGCCGTTTGTCGTAGAACGATAAACCAACGAGCCGTATCGATTAACGTTGTGACACTTGCAGACTTGGAAAAGCCATGAAACTTCTAATTGCTATCACTTCAACAGCCCTAATTTTCCTCAGCGGCTATGGAGAAAAAAAGCCATAGAAAGCACCGCGTCGTCGGAAAGCCCACGCCAAGTGGCAGTGTTCGATTCTCCGCTCGAAGCCCTTGAGCGCGCCAAAGCGGTAGATCAGCAAATGAAAGACGCAGAAGAACTTCACAAGCAAGAAAACGGAATGTGATCTGCACTGACACATTGAATTTGTGATTTATTGGGAGGGGCTTCGACAAGCTCAGCGTATACCCCGTGTTGGATTGACTCCTAGACTCAGCTCGCCTTAGAACCAAGCACCAAGCACCAGGCCCCACGCACTCCGTTCGCGATTAGCCTGTCGAAGGGCCAGCATCAACACTTCTGAAATCTATCAGCCCAAAAGCGCTATACCTACTCCTGCAATCTAGGCGTACTGCGCCGCCAAGGCGTCAAAACCATTTTGCTCGGCAAACGAACGGAGTTTCTTTTGTTTGCCTGCACTAAGTAACGGCTTGATTCGCGATATCTGCTCCAGACTTTCTTCGGGCAAATGTTCGGCAATCACGCAGATTTCACGCATTAGTTCGGGCCGCGTCAAACTACCCGAGACTAAGCCGATCAGCATTTCATCGCTAAACTCACTAACCACCTCGGCAATTAGTTCTTTGTTCTGAGCAAACGACGATATCCATAAGCAGGCAATTGGGTCGGGAACGTCTTCGATAAGCGCTAATGAGCTTTCCGGCGGCAGATAGTCCACAAAACCGCCCATGGTTTCCCAAGCGCAATCCTCCACTAGCCCCTGAGTAACTGGCCGCATCAAATCGGGCGGAAAGTTTGCCAGTAAATCCTTTACTCGCTCGGGAACTAGCTCTTTAGAAAGCTCAATAAGGAAATCAGCATCAAGGCGCTTAGCTAATTTTGTCGCCGATTTGATCGAGGTAAAGTAGGCCAAATATCCAGTAAGCGTGGGCCCGAGGTAACGAACACAAATCTTTTCGGAAATCGCAGTTGGGGTAATTGACGCAGTGGCAGCCAGCTTTGAAAGTGCTGGCGCGAAGTCGTCAATTAGCGAATCTTGGAACTGCATCCGCAGGCGCATTATTCCCTCGCCTGACAACGGCAGAAGGTAGTTCAAATCTTCTTTGTTGCAATGCATTAGTGCAGCAAGACGACGGATTTCCACATTCGAATCAATCATTACGTTGTCTCGAACAGTTTCAGCAACGGTTTACGCAGCAGACGTGGCAAATGATTAATGGCATCCAGCGCTGCGCCTCTGACATGGGCACGCTGTGCTCTACGCGCATGCTTTAGCTGTTCTGTTAGCTGACCTTGCTGCTCAGGACTGAGTACGCTCAAGTAGTCCGAATCTGCTTCGCTACAGCCCAGCGCCACAGCCAAGTCGGGATTAGTGCTTGTGTCGTTCATATATCGTCTTGCTGTCTTTAGTTAGAGCCAATCCATGAGCAAAATTCCAATCCCCAAGCGCTGACCATCGTGATTGTAATCAATTAGACTTCTCCATACTCGCAAAAATATTCCATGTAGCCACGGAGACGGCCAACCATACGAAAACTCAACTCCAGCTGAGTGGTGTGTCGGTTATTGCTACCACTTAAGTTATTTCTCACCATAACGCTGATCGTTGTATCGCTGCTAGGCAGTCGCTGGATTGTGGTCAACTCGCCATAACCGAGAAAGCGATGAACATCGCCTTTTGGATCGTCTGGCGATTCTTTCTCGTCTTCGGGCAAACGCCACCAAAGACTAGCAATAATCACCCAATTCCATTTTTCCAGCGTTGCCGAGGCAATCAGTCGGTTCCAGCTACGTGACTCCGCGACTGAACCCCCATTGGATTGATGGTTAAGACCTAATGCCCAATTTAGCGAATCAAAGCCCAAAGCCTTTCCCAAAGACCAAGTAGCGAAAATTTCGGGCTCGTGACTGGTTTCACGAAACGGCCTAGGAGTGCGTTCGTAATAGGCTTGCCACCAACTACGATGGTATACGCAGCATAGGATTTTAGCCTGTCGTAAAAATAAGTTCCGCCCA
>JBLHFB010000183.1:0-3819 GCA_047614865.1 Gammaproteobacteria bacterium
GAAGCCGATGACTATGACCGCCTGCCTGCGGCTATTTTCGTGAAAGGCTATATCCGAGGCTACGGCAAACTAATGAGCCTGGACATCGACGAGTTGTGGTTTGCCTACCGAGCGCTCGCGGCCCCAGAAGAACACCTGTTGGTTAGCAATACACCTCCCAAGGAAACCGATTACCGAAAATATGTTTGGATAATAGTGACAATCCTCATTGTTGCCGGTCTGTTTGGACTTGCTTGGCTAAGCAGTGGGGAACCATCTGATCCGGTTGACACTAACGATCTGCTTCCGCCGGTTAACGGTGAAGCAGCAGAAGTTGGCAGCGTTACTGACGTTGATTCGGCGGATGAGCTGCTAGCTCGGATTAAAAGCGGCAACCCTAGTTCACAAGCCAGTTCGGCGCAAGAAGACGACAGCGGTTCGAAATACTCCACCGACACCCCCAATAATTTGTATAGTTCGTCGGCTGATCAGTCAGCCGATAATGGCGAAACTACTGCTCCGGCAGACCAGGCTGTTGAGACTGTATCGGAACCAGCTTCGATCTCGACCGAGCCTAGCGAAGAGGATTACGTCGCCAACCCAGCGGTAGATCCGTCGCTAGTCTCAGTTGAAGTAGTGGTGACCAGTGAAGCGTGGGTTTCAATCATAGACGCCGATGAAAATCCCCTTGTCCGTGATTTGCTAGAGGCAGACGAAACCGTTCAAGCACGCGGGGTTGCACCGCTGATAGTCAACTTGGGCCAAGCCCAGGCGGTAATACTCAAGGTCAATGGCGAAGTTTTTGACCATTCGAAATACCATCGGGCAAACCAGACTTCACGCTTCGAGATTAAGGCCGACTAATGGCGCTGATCCAAGCAGTAAAAGGCACGAATGATATCGGCCCAGAGGAGTCACCTCGTTGGCAATTTCTTGAGAACACCCTTAGATCTGTTGTAGCCAGCTATGGATACAGTGAAATCCGTACGCCGATCTTAGAAAAGACCGAGTTATTCAAGCGCGCTGTTGGCGAAGTAACCGACATCGTTGAAAAAGAAATGTATGCGTTTGACGATTTAGGTGGTGAACGCCTGAGTCTTCGCCCTGAAGGCACCGCAGGTGTAGTTCGAGCGGGAATCGAGCGTGGCCTGCTGTATAACCAAACACAGCGCCTGTGGTACATAGCGCCAATGTTTCGTCGCGAGAAGCCGCAAAAAGGACGTTATCGCCAGTTTCACCAAATCGGCATCGAGATTTTTGGATTGGAAGGTCCAGATATTGACGCAGAGCTTATCCGGATTACCGCTCGCTTTTGGAAAGAGCTCGGCATCACTGGCTTGCGCCTCGAGCTAAACTCACTTGGCTCAAAAGAAGCTCGTGCTGAGTATCGCCAGTTGCTCGTGACCTATTTTGAAGCAAATGGCGAGCAGTTAGATGCCGATAGTCAGCGACGCTTAGAGAGCAACCCGTTAAGGATTTTAGATAGCAAAAACCCAGCGATGGGTGAGCTGATTGCCAATGCGCCCAAGCTAAAGGATTATTTGGATGTCGATTCAAAAATGCATTTTGAATCGCTTTGCGAATTGCTTGACGAAGCGGGAATTGAATACGCTTTAAATCCGAATCTAGTTCGTGGCTTAGACTATTACAGCCGCACTGTGTTCGAGTGGAAAACTGATGATTTGGGTTCTCAAGACACAGTCTGTGGCGGTGGTCGCTATGATGGTTTGATTGAGCAGCTGGGCGGAAAGCCGAACACGGCTGTTGGCTTCGGCTTGGGCTTGGAGCGAGCCTTGCTTTTGCTGCCTGACAGCTTGCCGGTCGCTCCGCAGGCAGACGTTTATCTCGCTGCATTGGGCGAAGATGCAGCACGATATTTGAACCGATTAAGTGAACAGCTGCGTGACCAGCTGCCGAGCTTGCGAATAATGCAGAATCACGGTGGCGGTAATTTTAAAGGCCAGTTGAAACGAGCCGACAAGAGCGGAGCCCAATTCGCTATTATTGTCGCCGAATCAGAATTAGAAAATCGCTGTGTAACGGTCAAACCGCTACGTGGTGGAGAACAGCAAACGGTCCCGCAGGACGACATTGTTACGTTTCTGCAAAATCATTATAGATAACGAGTAGACACTCAGTAGTAGGAGTATGAGCGTGGTAGATATTCACGCCTCGGAAGAGGAGCAGGTGGCGGCACTAAAGAAGTGGGTTGGAGATTACGGTAAGTACATCGTCTTTGGATTAGTTCTTGGTCTAGGTGGAATGTACGGTTTCCGTGCTTACGAAGAGTACAAGGTATCTGTTGCCCAAGAAGCATCAGACCAATACGAAGCCGTTCGAAAGGCAATTGCGTTTGACGACCTGAGCTTAGCTCGAGAACAAGGCCAAGCTGTTATCGATAGCCATCCTGGTAGCGCTTATGCGGTTCACACAGCATTGGCGCTTGCCAATCTAGAAGTTGATGATGCAAAGCCCGAAGCAGCGGTAACTCAGCTGAAATGGATTTTGTCTAGCAGCGCAGATGATGCACTTAAGCACGTTGCTCGTTTGCGTTTAGCCCGCGTTCAATTGTTCTCTCAAAACTATCCTGAAACAGCGATGGGCACTTTGAAAGTTAAAGACGAAGGGCAATTTACTGCGTTATATGCGGAACTGCGCGGCGATATTCTCGTCGAACAGGGCAATAGAGCAGCGGCACGTGAGGCGTACCAAGCGGCATTAGACGCTTGGACGACTGACATGGGCACGCCGCTGTATCTGAAAATGAAGCTGGATGACCTTGCGGGCTCAACCAGCGCGTCTTAGTAGCCTTTGGGTGTCTAAACCGATTTAGATTTAGGGTTTTTAATGTTGTATTCACGTCGTTTCGCTGTATCAATTGCGGTCTCAGTTTTAGCTATTAGCGGTTGCGCTTCAAAAGGCAAGGTAGACGCAGAACCATTTGAACCCGTTCTGCAACAGGGAATCGATGTCACTGGCCTTGTTCCCGATGCTCGTTGGACTGCATCGCTTAAGACTAATAAGGACCTCATTTTTGCCTTTTCCCCGATGGTTGTCGGCGAAACCCTATGTGCTTCTGGCCAGAGGGCGGTCGCTTGCTATGACTTTGCTACAGGCGAGCGTCGTTGGAGAAATAAGCACAAAGGCCTAAGCGCTGGCGTTGCGATGAGCGATGAGCTGGTGATTGCCGCGACAGCCACAGGCAGTGTAATTGCTTGGGATGTTGCGACCGGCGCCGTGCTTTGGAAAGCTGACGCGGGCGCCGAAGTAACCGCAACGCCAGCGATTGGCTCCTTGAATGGCATGTCTGTTGTTGTCGTTAATACGGGTGCTGGTCGAGTTCGTGCTTTCGATGCTAAAGATGGCAGCGAACTTTGGGGGCATGAGCAACAAGTTCCATCGTTGACCCTTAGAGGCAATGCGACCCCATTAATCCATAAAGATGTTGTGCTCGTCGGCTTTGACAATGGTCATTTGATGTCGATTGGCTTAGTAGATGGGCAAGTGGAATGGGATACGACTGTAGGGCGGCCGGAAGGTCGTACAGAGCTAGACAGAATTGTCGACATTGACTCGGCACCGGTAGTACGCCGGAACGACGTTTATTCTTCAGCCTATAATTCACAAACGCGAGCGATTGACCTGAAAACAGGTCGCGAAGTATGGAGTAAAGCAGTTTCCGGAAGTGCAGGATCAAACGTAGATGAAAAACTCCTCTATGTTGCCGGCGGCGACAATCAGCTTTACGCTCTAGATGTATACTCGGGTCGAATTATCTGGCAGTTGGGAACCTTCGATGACGATCAAGAGCAGCGTCGGTTTCCGAGTTTATTGACCGCG
>JBLHFB010000184.1:0-3778 GCA_047614865.1 Gammaproteobacteria bacterium
CTAGCTAATCAGGTATTAGCAGATCAGGCGAAAGACCTGCTATCGAAGACCGATAAATCGATTACAGCGATAGCTTTTGAACTGGGTTATTCAGACAGCGCTAACTTCACTCGGGCGTTTAAATCACACACTGGGCAAAACCCAAGTCAGTTTCGACAAAGCATGGCCAAAAGTTCAGTCACCGCTAGTTAGCAACTAACTCCAGCAGTTCACCACACTATCTGCATTTTTTGCCGACTGCAGGCCGCTATTCTCAAATAATAATTTGCGACAACTTGAATTTAGAACTATTCACTAGAAAATTTAATCACTTAGGTTTAGCTGCCACGAAACACCGAAACGGTCGGTCACCCAAGCAAACTGCTTACTGAATCCATAGTTGTTTAACGGCATCAGAACTTCGCCTTGGTTCGACAGTTTTTGATAGCTTGCTTGCAGCATTTCTAGCGAGTCGCACTCGACGAATAACGAAATGGAAGGGGTAAAGTCAAACTCATGCTCGACAGCACTATCGATCACTGTGAAGTTTTGTCCTAGCACTCGAAGACTGGCTCGCTTGACGCTACCTTCTTTGCCTAAGCCACCAGTTGAATAGGTCTCAAGCGAAAAAATTTCTGTGTCTGCAAATGCCTCGCTATAGAGTGATATAGCCTGACTGGCGTCGCCTTTGAACATCAAAAACGGAGTTATCGATGCCATAAGTGGAATCCTTTCAATAGGTGGACTTGGAGAGGTGAGCAAGCAGCCTGCCAGCCCCATAACTTTATCTAGTTGGCTAGAGCTTGTATGTCACCTAGTGACTTAACCTCCAAAACCCTTTTTAACCTTCTATGTTCTATGTTCAATCTTCAATTGCTGAAGCGTTGACTCATACCTTAGCCGCTTGGCGACATCGCTCCGCCGCATTGTCATGTCGGGCCGTTGATTGGTCAGCGCCAGCAGCAACGCCAGCTGCACTCCTTTAGGCGTCGGTTCTATTTCGTATAAGGCTAAGCCCTTTTGCGCTCGACTGCTTAACTTAAGCGTTAGCCAATGAGCCAAGGATGTGTAGTCATCTAGCCAGAGTTTTTTATTAAGGAGGGTCGGCAAAATCTCACTCGGGTGTGCGTTAATCGCTAACGAGAATCGATAACCCTGCGTTGCTTCGCCATCCAGACTATCTGCTGCATTAGCAGCCAGAGCCACTCCTACCGCAAACAATCGTTCGACAAACCAAAAACTCGCCAATATTCCTGTTCAACTAAGCATGATTGATGGCGGGCGGAAGCCCTCCGACCATTGAATGCCAGCAGAATGGATATCTAGCTTTAAGGTAAGCGCGCTGTAGACCACCAAATTGCCGACGCGCCGATGACCAATAGCAGCTGCCCAAGCTCGACCCCTAAATTGAAAAATAGCAAAGCAGTGAGTTTCATTTCGGCAGGTGGGCAAGTTTCAAGGGCAAACATCTCAACCCTTAGTGGTCTTACCCCGCCCTACCCATGCAGTGCACGGGCAGCGGAAGCGCTAGATGGAGGCTAGAGTTTTATCAAGAATTGCCAAGCTGGCGTCGATATCGTCGTTCGAGATGTTCAGTGCGGGTGCGAAGCGCAGAACGTTCGGCCCAGCAACAAGAATCAACAAACCATTATCGCGGCAGCCGTCCAAAATAGCGCGACCCTTACCGGCGTGTTCTGGCTTAAGTTCAGCCCCGTTCAACAAGCCCATGCCACGTATTTCGGTAAATAAGCCGTATTTGTCGTTTATGGCGTTTAGGCCAGCACGCAGATACTCGCCTTTTGCATCCACTTGCTCAATAACCTTGTCGTTCAGCAAGGTGTCCACAACGGCCAATGCAACCGAACAGGCAAGCGGGTTGCCTCCATAGGTGCTGCCGTGAGTTCCAATTTCTAGCGATTCTGCAATTTCTGCCGTGGTGAGCATTGCGGCAAACGGGAACCCCCCACCAATACCTTTAGCGGCGGTAAGGATGTCAGGCATAACGCCGAATTTTTCGTGAGCGAAGAAGCTACCACAGCGCCCTGCTCCGGTTTGCACCTCGTCCAAGACTAGTAACGCATTGTGCTTAGTGCAGAGGTCGCGAGCGGCCCGCATAAACTCTTGGGTTGCTGGCGTCACGCCACCCTCGCCCTGTACCGGCTCAATAACCAATGCACAGGTTTTTTCAGAGATCATTGCTTCTAATGCCGCAACGTCGTTGTAGGGAATGTGTGAAATAGCGCCGGGTTTAGGACCAAAGCCATCTGAATATTTTTCCTGTCCACCAACACAAACCGTGAAGAAGGTACGACCGTGAAAGCCGTTGTGGCAGGCAATAATCTGGTCTTTTTGAGCACCAAAGTTGTTGACTGCGTATCGACGTGCCAACTTAAAGGCGGCCTCGTTCGCTTCGCCGCCAGAGTTGGCAAAGAAAACCCGCTCAGCAAAGGTTTTCTCAACTAAGCGCGCGGCAAATGCCAGCGCAGGCTCGTTGGTCATTACATTAGACACGTGCCAAAGCTTGTTGGCCTGCTCAGTCAATGCGGCTACTACTTTGGGATGGCAATGCCCCAAAGACGACACCGCAATACCCGCAGCTAAATCTATATACTCATTACCATCCTGATCCCATAGGCGCGAACCTTTGCCTCGAACTGGCACGATAGAAGCTGGTGCGTAGTTAGGGGTATGCAGTTGGTCAAATTGTGCGCGGCTGAATGGGTTCATGGTGTTCGAAATCTAGTAGTTAGCGTTGAATATAGTCTGGAGAGGTGTAGATAGAAAAAGCGTAAGATGATTTTATCCTATCTACCTTTCTCTCAACTTAGAAATTGTTCTACAACGGGATATTTAGCCACCTCGGCTAAGCAACCAATCTGCTTAGTTGCTCCTTGTCTAGTAGTCCGCGATCGGTTAGATAGCCGGTCACCAGCTCAGCTGGCGTGATATCAAAGGCCAAGTTACTGACAGGCGTTCCGTCGGGCACGATCTGAGTGCTTCCAGATTGCCCGACCACGTGGCTCACCTCCTGCGCTGATCGTTCCTCAATTGGAATGTCGCTACCGGACGCCAAGTTTGGATCAAAGGTCGGCGACGGCAGTGCCACGTAAAACGGTACGCGATGTGCCGCGGCGGCTAGCGCCTTGAGATAAGTACCGACCTTATTGCATACATCTCCGTTGGCGGCGACTCGGTCACAGCCCACAATCACCACGTCCACTTGCCCGCGCTGCATAAGCAGGCCGCCGGCATTGTCGACAATGTAGGTATGCGCCACACCGTGATTTTGCAGCTCCCATGCGGTGAGGGCGCCTTGGTTTCGCGGGCGTGTCTCATCCACCCAAACGTGCACCGGCAGACCTAGATCATGTGCTTTATAGATCGGCGAAATTGCGGTACCCCAATCTACTGTCGCCAGCCAGCCAGCGTTACAATGCGTCAGGATATTTAGGCGCTCGCCTTTGCTCGCGTGCAGCGCTTGGAAAATGGCCAGCCCTGCGTCGCCAATAGCCGAATTTAACGCCACATCTTCATCCGCCAGCGTAGCGGCCATACGCCATGAAACCTCAGCACGTTGCGCCGACGGTGTAGAACGTAGACAATCGCGGATTCGGCTCAATGCCCACTGCAGATTGACAGCAGTTGGGCGAGTGTTAAGAAGCTTGTCATGAACCTCGTCGAGCTGCTGATCGCTCGAATCCTCAGCCATCGCCAAAGCAACACCATAGGCAGCGGTCACACCGATTAGCGGAGCACCACGAACTACCATTTGGCCGATTGCCTGCGCGGCGTCATCAAC
>JBLHFB010000185.1:0-3753 GCA_047614865.1 Gammaproteobacteria bacterium
CTTGGTGTGCTCCCAAGCAGGAATGCTAAACAATTATTCCTGCTTATAGTACTCAATAAAATAAATCATATATGATTGCTAATTGCTTATATTTCATTTTATATATCGCATATGATATTATTTAATGAAATAAAATAAAACCATTCAGCTGTCGCGCTTGATATGAAAATAACTCAGTTGTTACCCAAAGAGTCTGCGTTGGCGGAATTAGGCAGGCGACTTGCTAAATACCGCAAGCATCACGGCTTGAATCAAGAACAGCTTGCCGCCGACGCGGGTATTGGCGTGGCAACACTTCGGCGTATTGAAGAGGGTAGAGATGCCCAGCTTGGTTCGTGGATCAAGATCCTGATTGCGTTTGGTGATAGCGATACGATCGACTCGCTTCTGCCGGAAAATTTACGTTCGCCAATGGCGGATGTTAAGGGCAAGACCAAACCCTCTGCCGCTAAGTCGCCATTATCTTGGGGTGATGAGCAATGAGCCAAGCCACTGTAAAGCTGTGGGGCACGACGGTTGGCTATATAGCAATGGATAGCGATGAGTCGTTTGCTCGCTTTGAGTACGACCCTGCTTTCGCCAGTATGGGGATTGAGCTGGCTCCACTGCAGATGCCGGTAAAGCCAACGCGTGTACATCAATTTAAAACCCTAGAACCTCGCACGTTTCACGGCCTGCCTGGGTTGCTGGCCGACAGTTTGCCCGACAAATACGGTAACCAGCTGATCAACGTATGGCTTAGTCAAACGGGCCGAGAAGCGCGTGATTTTAACGCGGTTGATCGGCTTTGCTACGTTGGTAACCGCGCAATGGGGGCGCTGGAATACATCCCATCCTCGAAAAGCAAAAACAGTAAAGACAAGCGTTTAGAGGTTGAGCAACTGGTGGAGTTGGCATCTCTTGCCTTTGCTAGCCGAGATTCACTCAAAGCACGCCTGTCCGATGATATGGATGGCGCTGACCTGCTTGAGGCTATCAGCGTAGGGACGTCTGCCGGTGGTGCTCGGGCGAAAGCGGTTATTGCCTACAATCCTCAGACTGAAGAAATTCGTTCTGGACAATCTCAGCTTCAAGCAGGTTACGAGCATTGGCTGATTAAATTTGACGGGGTGAAGTTTAGTGGCGACTGGGGTGTTGCCGACCCTTCTGGTTACGGTTTGCTGGAGTACAGCTATTATCTGATGGCTAGGCGTTGTGGCATCAAAATGATGGAATCGAAGTTGCTTCAAGAGAACAGCCGCAGCCACTTTATGACGCGCCGTTTTGACCGTGATGACCGCGGCAAAAAGTACTTCATGCAAACCTTTGGCGCGATTGCTCACGCTGATTATTATGAGTCTGGCGCTTATTCTTATGAACAAGTATTAATGGTAATGACGCAGCTGGGGATGGGGAAATCAGAGCTTGAAGAACAGGTACGGCGAATTGTTTTCAACATAGTAGGCTGCAACCAAGACGACCACGTCAAAAACACCAGTTTTATGATGAGCCGCAAAGGGGAGTGGTCGTTAAGCCCCGCATACGATTTATGCCATGCCGAAGGCAGCGATTTCACCCGTAGTCATCAACTCAGTCTAAACGGAAAAACTAACGACTTTAACCGTGATGATCTACGCCATTTGGCGGAGTATGCGGGGTTGCCTCGAGGCCGCGAGAAGATTATTTTAGAGAAAACTCTCGACGCTTTTTCGGGATGGTCGACAGAGGCTAATGCCTTGGCAATACCAGATAGGCTTCGGCAACATGTTGTTAGCACGCTGCGGTTGAACTGGTAGCGAGCGGTTTAGTTATTCCCACTCGTTGTGATTTGTTTCGCGGTAGTTGAGCCAAATGCTAGTAACACTATCAACAGCCATTGCTTCCAATAGCTTCTGTTTCAACCATCCACTGCGCGGTACGGCATAGCTGTAGCCACTGAGCGTGACACAAGCGCTCGAACCGCTTGCACCCCCACTTTCTGTACTGATCTGCCAGAGTACGGTTGGATCTGCAATTGGATTGTCTAGCGCGCCGTCTTGTAGGCAGGCGTATCGCTTGGTTTGGCTGCAATTACCAGCGAGAAAGTATTCGCCGGAGGTTTCTAGTGAGGCACATTCTAAGTCTGTGTTTACAGCCGGCTGCCCAGCTGCCCAGCTCCAAACGAGGTGGGCGAAGTTGATGCCTTGGCCTTGGAAGTTTGGATTGCCGCCGGTGGCGGTTGGGTTGGGGTCTACGCGGTCTAGACTGGAGAAATTCACGCCGCAGCTTGCCATTGATCTGAGCTGAGCTTCATCCATGCGTTGTAGGCTGCTATTCGTTATTGCGCCCACCTGAGTAGTGTCTTCCCAAAGCCTAATCCAATTGTTGCGATATTGGGTTTCGCTGAATGTTGATGATTCGCAATCTGGATAGCTATCAAAACCGTCGTTGGCTTTTTGCGCTGGACGAGTGCCATAACCAAATGAAAACTTGCGCCAGTCGTGTCCATCTGGGCCGCATCCGCCAGTGAATAGAATCTGTTTTCCAGCAGCAAGTATATCGTTGAGCGAAATGTCCATCGGTGCGTCGTGGCAGGCACCATCTTGCGGTGGAAGGTAGATGGCGTCGCCAAGGGTTTCGATGATGATACTTAGTCCTGCATCATGGGCTTGGTCGGCTGTGGTGCCTTGGCCGCTGAACGGAGCAGGGTATAAATGATCTTCAAAGTCGAAAATTATGACTTGGTTAGCGCCTTGGTCAGAATCTAAGAATGCACGTATTTCATCGAGCCCTTCCTGGAAATGGCGATCACCTGCGGTGCAGCCTGCGTGTTCTTGGCCAGCGGGAAGGCCGTGGCAAAGCACAGGGGCGTGGCCGCCACTGTTGTGCGGCAGCCAATGTACGTCGAACTCGATTGAGCGGACATCGAGCTGGAATTGGTCTACAACAGAACGAGTTTGGTTGTAATCCTGAGATGAGGCGCCGGTATAGACGACTGCGTTAGCCGAGTTATGGCTTGAGAAGAAGCCGACTTCGCGTAGCGGTAAGGTGTAACCAAGCTCGCGCTGTAATGTCAGCGCGCGATGCTCCCAACTGCACAGATAAATGCCAATGTCGTCTTCTGGTAGATCTGTCGCACAAGTGTCCGCCGTCGGCGCGGCTGGAATGACAATCGGCGGGGAGATGGCGCGGCTGCCGTCTTGGGTGTCGACACTGCATGCAACTAGACTGGCGGCCGCCAGGGAAATGTAAACCAATCTCGCTAACGTTTGTCTCATCGCGTCTTGTATTTGTTGTTTTTATCTCCATAATTTTAGCAGAACCGACTCATAAGGATTTGCCCGTGCTGCGTATATTGCTATTTACCGCTACCAACTTCGCCATCATGATTGTTATTAGTGTTGTTTGGTCGTTGTTAGGGCTGGACAAAATGTTGCTGAATTCCGGGATATCAGTAGGCATTGTGCAGGTGCTGCCGTTTGCCCTGGCGTTTGGCATGGGCGGCTCGATTGTCTCTTTGCTGATATCTAAATGGATGGCGATTCGTTCAACCGGTGCTCAGCTGATTACTGATCCAAGTAACAAGGTGGAGCGTTGGCTTGTTGATACGGTGGCCAAACAGGCAGAAGCTGCCGGCATTGGCATGCCAGATGTAGCCGTTTTCCAGAGCGCACAGCCCAATGCTTTCGCGACGGGTGCCAGCCGCAACAATGCATTGGTGGCTGTAAGCACGGGATTGCTGCACAACATGAGCCAGAACGAAGTAGAGGCGGTTCTAGCCCACGAAGTTAGCCA
>JBLHFB010000186.1:0-3732 GCA_047614865.1 Gammaproteobacteria bacterium
TCCGGGTGCTGGGCTAATCCTAGCTATTGTCAGGCTGCCATTCTTTTAGCATCTTCTGAACCTTGCCGAACTCTCTGAAGCCGACCATCGCACCGGTGGTCAGCAGGCCGGCTATCAAAGCCCCGCCAACGCCCGCCGTGACCACATCCTGACCGGTCATATACAGTCCCTTAACCGGCGAGACGGGATGCAACCAGTCCTGTTCGAAACGGCCTGGGTTGTGGTCCAACCCATAGATTTCACCGCGGTCATAGAGGTGAAACCACTCAGTTGATAGCGGCGTCGCTAGTTCGTAGAAATCCAACGCGCCTTCGAGCTGCGGCATCTGTTTGTACAGCGCCTCCAACATGCGCTGGGTAAACTTCTCCTTAATCGCTTCGTAATCCTCACCGCGCTGCTTCCAAGTTGTGCCGCTCCATTTCTCGAACCATGCGTAGGGCGCCATAGTGATGACCTGCACGGTGCTTTTACCCGGATAGTGCTCGGCCCATTCCGGATCCTTGGCTGAAGGGAAAGACACATACAACAGTGGGAAGTCGGCGTCTTGATCTTCGGCGAAGCGTGCGACATTGTCTTCGTGATTCGGCGATGGATAGATCCACAGGTTGGTCTTGGGTAGTTGCAGTTCAGCCGCATCGCCCTTGAAGCCCATAAACAGACAGAGGCTCGCACCCGACGCCTTGACGGTTTCCAGCTTGGCCTCGTAATTATGTTTCTTGCGTTCGGACTCGGGCAACAGCTTGCCGTAGGTCAGACGCGCCCCCACAGAGCTGACGATCTTGTCGGCCCGCAGCACGTCGCCATTTTCCATGCGTACGCCACAAGCCCGGCCCTTCTCCACCACAATCTCATCGACCTTGGCATAGGTAAACACTTCACCACCCGAGGCCTGTATCACGGGAATAATGGTGTCGGCCATCTTCCAAGAGCCACCAACAGGGTAGTTGCCGCCGCTGAAATAATGCTTGGCAACAGACGCATGCATGAGGAAGGTGGCATCAGCTGGCACCATGCCATAGTCTCCCCACTGGCCGGTTAGCACGCCAATCAATTCCTGATTGCTGGTTAGCCCTTCCAGCACGTCACGCACGGTCATGGTTGCCTCTTTGGGCACTAGGAAGGGGCGGATCGAACGATGTAATTTGGCGATGGTGGGCGATGTTGCTTGGCCAAGGAAAAATTTACTCATCGACTGCGAGCAGCGGTCGACAATATGCACGTAGTCGTCAATCGCCTTGGCTTCTTCGGGGAAGCGCTCTTTCAGATCCGACTTGAAGGCTTCCCGACCCACCCGAAAATCATAGCGGCGATCATCAATAATGATCCGGTCGTAGCAGTCATCCATGGGTGACCACTTGAGCTGACCGTTACTGATCACATCAAAGATGCGGCGTAGCGGTGAATGCGGTTTATGCACATCGCCGATGTAATGCACGCCCACGTCCCACTCATAACCGCCGTTCTCATAGGTATGCGTGAAACCGCCGGCGGTGTAGTGTTGTTCCAGCACGCAGACCTTCTTACCCAACTTGGATAGCAAGGCGGCATTGGTTAAACCACCAATACCCGAACCAATAACGATCACGTCGTAGTGCTTATCTGCGCGAGCTGTGCGATAGCGGCGTCCGGTTCGTTTCATGGCTAAACCCTTAAGATTGAATTCTATTTATGTGCAATAAGTTGCACAGTTTTAGCGCAAGCTGAATTCATATGCAATGGCCTGAAAAAATAGTGTCCGAGTAAACTTGTGATTCGATTTAGGCGTAGTCGAAAAAAAGTTTGTACACGTTCTCCATACGGAGCGGCCAGCTGAAAAATAAACGACTGGAGAGCTGGGATTTTACGCTGACGCTACTAATACGAAGTCAGCCGCCAATGCGAGCGTTATGTCATAGAACGGAGTGCACAAGCAGATGGACAAAATGCAAATCGAGAGCTTCAGGCAGCAGTTGCTTAAACTGCAGTCCGAACTGATTAATCTAAGCGACACGTCTGCCGACGCGGCAAAGCCCGTGGAGCTGGATCAGGCGGCCGTTGGTAGACTCACTCGAATGGATGCAATGCGTGCGCAGGCTATGGCAATTGAAACAAAGGCTCGACGCGACGATCAACTCCTAAGAATTGAGGGTGCGCTAGAGCGCATCTCCACTGGTGATTTTGGCCTATGTCTCAGCTGCGATGAAGAGATAAACACCCGCAGATTAGCGATTGATCCTTCATACGCTCACTGCATTAATTGCTCGACATAAACGGGCTAAGCCGGTTCAAGGTAAACTTGTTGTCAAATAGTCATCCAAGTAACGGGTCTAGAAATACCATTTTACTCAGGGCCGACTTATCCGACTTTCCCTACCTCAACTAGACTCTATGAAACTAATAGTAACCGCGCTACTGCTCGCCGCCAGCGCGATAGCAACCGCTGCGCCTGAACCCGTTCGAGCCGTTGGTTTTGACGCTTGCAAGACAGAAGATCCGGCTTCCCAGTGCAATGCTACTTACGAAGAGGCAAGTAGCCAGTGCGAGCGCTATTTCATCAAAAGAACTGAGGCGCTCCCCCTTTGCCTAGAATCGGCACTAAGTAGAAAAAATAGCTGTATTGAAGGCGTCGAAAAGGCTTGTGCAGCAGACCCGCCCAAAAGAGTTCCGAAAACCGACCAGTAGAAGCGTTGACTCCGAATCCACGAGAAACGGGGACTGAGAAAATTGAGGAAAACCATAATCAATCCAAGGAATAGGTATCCATGTCATTTGGCTCTTTAGGCTTATGCGATGAGCTTTTAAAAACCGTTGCAGAACAAGGCTACACAACAGCAACACCCGTACAGCTTGAGGCTATACCCGCGGCACTTAGCCAGCGTGATGTGATGGCGGTGGCACATACTGGCACGGGCAAAACGGCCGGCTTTACGCTGCCGATGCTGCAGCTTTTGTTTGGTGGCCCTGCTCCGCAGGCTCAAACGGTGCGTGCGCTGGTAATTACCCCTACCCGTGAGCTTGCGGCGCAGGTTGCCAAGAGCGTTGAAGACTACAGCCGCGAACTAAATATTCGCTCTGGAGCGGCTTTTGGTGGTGTAAGGATTGAGCCGCAGATAGCCGCGTTGCAAGCTGGCTTGGACGTGCTTGTTGCTACGCCGGGTCGTTTAATTGATCTATACAACCAACAGGCGGTTAGCTTTGATCAGCTCGAGATATTGGTTTTGGATGAGGCTGACCGGATGCTGGACTTGGGCTTTATCGACGAAATCAGCCTCATCCATACGCTGCTGCCTGCCAAACGCCAAACCTTGATGTTTTCGGCGACGTTTTCTAAAGAGATCAAATCGCTTGCTAAAGGCATGTTGAATGATCCGCTATTGATTGAAGTGTCGCCTGCCAACAGCACGGTCGATACGGTTAAGCAGAAGCTATACCCAGTCGACAAAGAACGTAAGAGTGAGCTGTTGATTCACCTGATTCAGAAGAACAAATGGAATCAAGTGCTGGTCTTTAGTCGTACCAAGCACGGTGCAGATAGTTTGGTAACCGAGCTGGAAAGCGCCGGCATTGGTTCGGCATCAATCCACGCAAACAGAACCCAGCACGCGCGTACTAATGCCTTAGAGGGCTTTAGAGAAGGGACTGTTGCCGTATTAGTTGCCACTGATATTGCCTCGCGGGGCATTGATGTAGATCAGCTGCGTTGTGTGGTTAACTTTGACCTGCCTTATGTGCCTGAAGACTACGTGCACCGCA
>JBLHFB010000187.1:0-3697 GCA_047614865.1 Gammaproteobacteria bacterium
ATGATGCGACTTGTTACTGCTTATGGCTTTCTCCTAGTGTCGGATCATTAGGCTGCACTAATCGCCGACAACCGGCATAATGCTCGCCTTATCGTTTGAGTTGATATGCCATGTTTGCCCCAGACAATGCAAAAACCACCACCGTCCGCTTGAGTCGTTTTGACCCTAGCGACCTGCTGGCAGCCTATTCGCCACATAGCTTTTTTTTAGATGGGCTGGACTGGCTAACCGTCGAGCATTATTACCAAGCAACCAAGTTTTCAGGCGCTTACTTCAGCCGGATTGCAGGCCAAGCTACTCCTGAAGCGGCGACTAAAGTCGGCAATGGCGTCGTCGCTGGTTTTATCGGAGGGCGTAAAAAGGAGTGGAAGCAAAAACGCAAAGTAATGATGACACGAGCGGTATACACCAAATGTCGCAGTCATTCAGATGTGGCTGAAGCGCTACTCGCGACCGGCGACAACGAGATTATCGACAGCAGCGGCTACGATTATTACTGGGGAATTGGTCGTGATGGCCGCGGCGAGAACACCTACGGCAAAGTACTAATGAACGTACGCGAGAAACTAAGGCAAGAAGCAGGCTAGCTGGTTGCCAGCTCTGCCCTACTGACTAGTTTACAGTCGCGTCTTTGTGCTTTAGTTCGGCTACCGCCAACTCGGCACAGGTTTCACGCTCAAACGGCGACAATTCGTTCTCGTCGGTTAGCGCTTCAGCTTCGGTCAACTGACCGTAGTCGTCAAAATTCAGGTACGCCCCAGCAATCCGCACTTCCACTTTGGGATCCGGCTCTTTAGGTGCAACCACTTGTACTTGCAGATAACGAACACGCTCATTGGCGTATTCAGGAAGCATTCTCATCCCGCTGGCTACTGCAAGGCTTTCATCGTGCTCAAATTCACGAATACTTCCACGGTTTTCAAATAGATAATGTTTCATTTTGTATCCTTGCCAGTACTCAAGGGGTATACCTTATTACTCTTAGTAGGCTAATGGAGCCAATAATTCCCTATTTCAAGGCGCGACTGGTGGATTAACCCAAATCACCGGTAGATTAATCCATGCGAAGAACCAATGTAAGGGCATAAGGGTCAACTCCGCAGATATAATGTTAAGCAACTAAATTAGGCAACCGAAACGCAGATGTCCTCTTCCTTTATTTTAGCCCCGCAGTGGATTTTCACTGCCGAGCCCAACGTCGGCGACCCCAACGGGCAACTTTTAGAAAACTATGCGATTGCAGTCGTGGACGGCCATATTGCCGAACTGGCTCCGGTGTCAGAGGTAGTCAGCAACAACCCGGCCCTGACGCTAATTGAACGCCCTATTCAGATTGTGATTCCCGGCCTGATCAACGCCCACTGTCATATGGCCATGAGCTTGATGCGTGGGCTAGCGGACGACCTGCCATTGCACACTTGGCTTCAGGAACATATATGGCCAGCTGAAGGAGCGAATGTCTCTCCAGAATTTGTCGAGCTCGGCACACGTCATGCGGCTGCGGAAATGTTGCTTGGTGGAACGACCTGCGTCAACGATATGTATTTCTTCGCAGAATCATCGGCCAATGTGCTTGATGAGCTCGGAATGCGAGCCACGCTGGGGATGATCACAATCGACTTCCCTTCTGCGATGGCCGACGGCCCGTCAGGCTACATTGAGCGTGGAATGGCCTTGTATGAACAAGTTAAAGGCAAGCCACTATTGAGCGTTGCTTGGGCTCCGCATGCACCTTACACGGTGTGTGACGAAAGCTTCAAACAGGTTCGAGAGCTTAGCGAAGAAATGGATGTTCAGTTGCACACCCATTTGCACGAAACCCCACAAGAATTAACCGACAGTGTTGAAGCGCACGGCGTTCGTCCAATCCAGCGCTTATACGAGCTGGGCATTCTCAGCGACCGCACTATCGCGGTGCATATGACACACCTAGATAATAGCGAAATTGAGCTGTGCAAACAGTTATCGATATCGATAGTCCATTGTCCAGAATCAAACCTCAAATTAGCGTCTGGCATGGCACCTGTTCATCGGCTTGTCCAAGCAGGCATAAACGTCGCTATCGGAACCGATGGGGCCGCGAGTAATAACGATTTGGATATGTTCAGCGAAATTCGCACAGCGTCTTTGCTTGCCAAAGGCCTGTCGGGCGATCCAACCGCTCTGCCCGCCGCTGTCGTTCTGCAAATGGCCACCTTAAACGGTGCCCGAGCGCTGGGTATTGAAGAAACCACTGGCTCAATCGCCGTAGGCAAAGCCGCCGACCTTTGCTGCATCAACCTAGACCAAGTCGCGACTCAACCGATTTACGACCCCATCTCGACGGTGGTTTATGCCGCGACCCGCAGCCAAGTAAATGATGTATGGGTGGCAGGCCAAGCCAAAGTCACCAACGGCCAACTGCTCAATATCGATTTAGACGATCTAAAAGTTCAAGTGAACAAAGCTCGTGACCAAGTAATCTCATCTTTAGCTGAAACCAAATGACTGATACCAACACGCAAAACGTCAACGTAGATCCAGACGAAATCAAAAAATTCGCCGACCTAGCCAGCCGCTGGTGGGACCCGGAAGGCGAATTCAAACCGCTGCACGATATGAATCCGCTCCGTTTGGGCTTTATTGACGACCACGCCAAAGTCAGTGGTAAAACCGTTCTAGACGTAGGCTGCGGTGGTGGCATTCTCTCCGAAGCTATGGCACAAGCAGGCGCCAAGGTAACCGGCCTAGATCTAGGTGAAGAGCAACTAAACGTTGCCAAGCTTCACTTGCTAGAAAGCGGCACTGAAGTAGATTACGTCTGCAAGCCAGTTGAACAGCTAGCAACCGAGCAGCCTGCCCACTACGACGCAGTGACTTGCTTAGAAATGATCGAGCACGTGCCCGACCCAAGCCAAGTAGTAAAAGCCTGTGCTGAACTAGTTAAGCCCGGCGGCAAAGTGTTTTTCTCAACCATCAACCGCAATCCAAAGGCCTATGCGATTGCTGTTCTTGGGGCTGAATACATCCTGAAAGTGTTGCCACAAGGCACGCACGACTATCAGCGCTTTATTAAACCATCCGAGCTAAACAACTGGATTGAAGCAGCGGGTATGAAGCTGGTTTCAATCAGCGGTATCCACTACAACCCGTTGTTTAAGAACTTCACCCTCGGCGGCAACGTCGATGTGAACTATATCGTGTGTGCAGAAAAGGCATAAGCCATGTTAGAAGACAGTATTCCGCTACCGGCTAAACCAGCAGCGATCTTATTTGATCTAGATGGCACCTTGGTGGATAGCGCTGCCGACTTGGCTTGGGCGATGGATATTCTGCTGGCTCGTAAGGGCAAAGGAACACTTAGCTACCCTCAGTTCAGAGCCACCGTCTCGCAAGGCAGTGTCGCAATGCTGAGCAACGCCTTTGAGCTCGCGCCGAGCGACCCTGAAATCGAGATGTTACGTCCGGAATTCCTAGCGATTTACAGCGAGCATCTCAGCAGTAAAAGTGAATGTTTCGACCAGATCGAAGAGGCTCTGGCGACCATTGAGGCCAAAGGCATCCCCTGGGGAATCATCACCAACAAGCCCACCGCGTTGACGATCCCGCTTCTCGATAAACTCAATTTGAGTTCACGATCTGGCTGCGTGGTTTGTGGTGACACTTTAGAATTTCGAAAGCCACACCCTGCTCCAATGCTACTAGCCTGCGCGCAGCT
>JBLHFB010000188.1:0-3680 GCA_047614865.1 Gammaproteobacteria bacterium
ATTGCTCGCTGAGCAACCTGCGCATAGGTCATGCCTACGGTTGCATCTGAAATTTGGTGGACGCGCTCGTCGGAGACACCGTAATCTGCTGGCACGCCGCCAAGGTCAGTAGCTGCGATTTCTTTCATCTTAGCCAACATATCTTGAGCCGCTCCCCACATTGTACGAGTATTCGTGAATGTCGAGTTACTGCCATCTTGCGGTGAAGTAATAGGCAGATTATTGTCGGTGCGACCATTAATCACATCACAACTTTCCCAAGGCATTTGAAGCGCTTCGGCTGCCGCTCGTGATGTAGATGCATAAGAATATGTACCTAGGTTACCAACGCCATTGTGAATTCTTAGTCTACCGTCAACGCCCATCATGACGATGCCGTCCATGCCGCTTCGACCTGCGTTGTGATAGCCCTGGCCTATGCCAAGTCCGATCACTTTGCTGCCGTTACGCTGGCGACGACGTGATTGACGATCTGACCAGTTGAAACGATCAGCTGCCATCGTTAATGCTTCTGGCATGTAGGCGCTGGTAAATGGAATGCGACGAGGGCCGCCAACATCACCAGTTTGTGCTGCGTTCAATTTACGAAGCGCTAAACGGTCGATACCTAACTCATCGGCTGCCTTGTCTAAAATTGGCGAGATGATTGGTGCGATCTGATTCTGTCCAGGTCCACGTTGAGCGCCACGGTGTCCAGTATTACTACCGATTGAAGTGCCGCGGAATCTTACTGCGTCAGTTTGGTATAAAACGCTGATGCAATCTGCTGCTGAGTAAGCATCGGCACCGCCGCCTTTACCGCCGTTATCGGAAACGATATATAAATCGCAGCCAGCCATTGTTCCGTCGCCCTTGAATCCCACTTTAATCCAGCCTTGGAATCCTTGACGAGCACCACCAATAGTGAACTCTTCTTCACGGGTAATGCGCATCATTACAGGTCGATTAATTTTCTGGGATAGTTTGGCCGGAATAGCCATACTTGGAATGCTGTTAGCGCGAGCTCGCTGACCAAAGCCACCGCCTGTTGCTACGTTAATAAAAACGAAATCTTCTTTCGGAACACCAACAATGCCAGCCATGTCATTGGCAAGGCCAGTCAAACTCTGTGACGTGCCGTGTAAGTACAATTTGCCATCTTCCCAATAAGCCATGGCGCTGCGAGGCTCCATAGATTGATGGGGGTAACCGGCTGTAGTGAAAGTACTTTCGTATATGTATTTAGACTCACCAAATGCAGCCTCTAAATCGCCATAGGCGACCGTTTGTTGTGGCTCCGCGGTAGGTTCGTTACCTGCGCGAAAACTTTCTACCTGATCGCGGGTCCATTTTTCCGACTTAAAACCTTCACGGAAGACATAAGTATTACCGCCGTCGTAAGCGTCAGGGCCGCCTTCAGTCAAACTGTCTAGCGGATCCAGCACAAAGGGTAGGCGCTCGAAAGTTACTGATATTTTTGCAAGAGCCGTTTCTGCGGTCTTTTCGTCAATTGCCGCCAACGCCAAAATGGGCTCGCCTATAATAGTAGGCTGGTTGGTCAGAATTTTTAAACCCGTGCTATTAGTTTCGCCATCAGGATAAACGTCATCTGCGGTTAAGATGCCAAACACGCCTTCCATTGCCAAAGCTTCAGTGGCGTCGATGTTAACAACGCGAGCGTGAGGCAGGGGGCTAGTCAAGAGCCGCGCATAAACCATACCTTCGCGGGTATAGTCTTCTGCGTACTTAATTTTTCCAGTGACCTTACCAGGCACATCTGGTGGAACAAAATCTTTACCAATATGCATATATGCCATGTTGATTATCCTATTTGTGCGGCGCGCATAACGCCGTCGAGGTAAGAGTCATAAGAACCGCAGCGGCAAATGTTGCCAGCCAAGCCTTGACGCACTTCTTCTCGAGTTGGGTTTGGATTCGTACGCAGCAGACCAACCGCTGACATAATTTGCCCGGGCGTGCAGTAACCGCACTGAGGAGAAAGTTCTTCAACAAATGCCTGCTGCACTGGATGGAGATCACCGTTAGGCGCTTCAAGGCCTTCGACTGTCTCTATTAGCATAGATTTCATTGAGTGGGTCAGCGCTGAACAAGCATAAGTCGGTATGCTATTTACCAGCACTGTGCATGCGCCGCATTCGCCGCGGTTGCAACCCAGCTTTGTGCCGGTCAGACCTAACTTGTAACGAAGCGTTGAGGCCAGAGTCTCTTGCGGAGCAACGTCTACATTGCGCATTTGACCATTGACGTTGAGTCTAATCATGCGCTCTACAGCACCTGCTGGTCGGGTTTGGCCATTGGCGGAATACCACAGGCCTGTCGAGGTTGCCGCTGCACCAGAGGCAATTACCCCTTTGATAAAGCGTCTACGGGAAAGTTTTGAATTCACGGGATCACTCGCCTCCGTTAATAGGGAAAGGAATTATTATGACTATAAGCTCGGTGCTGCTCTAAAGTGGCAGCTGACGAAACGTGATAGCCCTTCAAATGAAGTCGCAAGATTAAATCACCTGATTGCTTTTAGCAAGCCGACCCAAGGCCCGTATGCCCCGTGATTCTGTCGTTTCACGTATTATTTCGCTTGGGCTCTATCGATCTAAATAGTATTGATTCTCACTTAGATTTAGAAGTGCGACTCAAAGGTGCAAAAGGCATTTTCCGGCAAACATGTGGAACCCGTGTTGGCTATATTAAAAGCATTCTTTTCAGTCAAAACATATGACTGAATTCCAAATAATTGAGCAATCGAAAAACTCATTGTTAATATGCTGTCACTTTGTTGGGGCTTGGCAACGCACAACTAGTGATAATCAGCAGGTTAGCGGACCGAAGAATCTGCGGAAAGGCGCAACCACCTTGACATATTCTGTCGTGGTGTTATTTTTATCGACCCCTTTTGAAGTGCTAAGCTAACCACAATAGCTTTAGCTAGAAGGGCGTTTAGCTACCGTCTAGTCTTATCATGACACTGCAGCTTACTTACTGACTGAGTACCGAGAGGCAAACCGCCATCATCGGGAGAGGAGTAACGGAGCAAGAAAATGAATTGAGAGGCGACAAACAACGAGATTAACGAACCTATGAGCAACGCAAACAAGCTATCTCTTCGATTTGGTTACCCTGAGAAGACAGGACTTTACGACCCCGCTTTTGAGAAAGACTCTTGCGGTGTTGGATTTGTTGCCAATATTAAAGGCCAACCAAGCCACCAAATCATGTTGGACGCCTATCATCTCAATTCGCGGATGGACCACCGTGGCGGCTGTGGCTTTGAAGCCAATACCGGTGACGGAGCCGGTATTTTGACGGCGTTGCCTCATACCTTTTTTGCAAAAGTAGCAGCTGACCAGCTAGACCGTACTTTGCCGGCAGCGGGCGCTTACGCCGTCGGAAATATTTTCCTGCCGCAGATCGCCGAAGAAAGAGAGATTTGCCGCCAAACGATAAACAACATTATTGCTGAAGAAGGCCAAGATCTTATAGGTTGGCGCGAAGTGCCACTTGACGCAGTTGGTGCCGATGTTGGCCCAGCAGCCTTGTTGGCACAGCCTCATATAGACCAGCTCTTTATCGCAGCGGCCGCCGGCTTGAATCAAGAAGCGTTTGAGCGAGTTCTGTACATAATTAGAAAGCGCTTTACTCACCTCCTTCGTAACGATGAGTCGTTAACCGAAGCAAAGCAG
>JBLHFB010000189.1:0-3669 GCA_047614865.1 Gammaproteobacteria bacterium
TGGCAACCCAGCTGGAAATATCGTCGACATCCAACGCTGGGCTGACATCGCCCATGCTGCTGGCGTACCGCTGATCGTCGACAACACCGTCGCCACACCGTTGCTATGCCGGGCCTTCGACCACGGCGCCGACATCGTTGTGCACTCGCTAACCAAGTACATTGGCGGCCACGGCACAACCATTGGCGGGATGGTGGTTGATTCTGGCAAGTTTGATTGGGTAGCTAACGCTGACCGCTTTCCGGTACTAAACACCCCAGATCCGTCATACCACGGTGTGGTTTATACCGAAGCATTTGGCCCTGCGGCGTTTATCGGTCGGTGCCGAGTAGTGCCGTTAAGAAACACTGGCGCAGCATTAGCGCCACACAGTGCGTTTCTTCTTATGCAAGGGCTGGAGACTCTCGATCTACGCATGGAGCGTCACTGCGAAAACGCGATGGCCGTTGCCCAATACCTAAAAAACCATGAAGCAGTTGAATGGGTTAATTACGCTGCATTGCCTGACAGCCCACATCACGACACTTGCCAGCGTATTTGCGGTGGTAAAGCGTCGGGTATTGTGAGCTTTGGAATTAAAGGTGGAATTGAAGCAGGCTCTAAATTTATCGACGCTTTGCAGCTAATTCTTCGCCTAGTCAACATCGGCGACGCTAAGTCCTTGGCCTGCCATCCAGCGAGCACAACCCATCGCCAACTAGACCCAGCAGAGCTTGCAACCGCCGGTGTATCGCAAGAAATGGTGCGTATCTCGGTAGGTATTGAGCATATTGACGATATTAAGGCCGATATAGCGCAGGCGTTGGCCGCTAGCCAGTAGCAGCCGTCAGACCGTCCTCCTACTGATATGTCATACGCTCGGCGTAATAGAGCATTGCATGTCGGTAGGTGGCGTTATCAATCAGAAACTCAAGCGAGATCCTTATGGCCGACGAAAAAGACACAACGATTCACGAGCCAGAGAACAGTCGTTACGTTGTGCAGTTCCACGACGGCGGCGAAGGCGAGCTGGTTTACCAACGCGATGGCGACACGCTAAACCTTGTTCACTCACAAGTGCCGTCCAACCGGCGTGGAGCTGGGCTTGGCGCACGACTAATGGACAATGCCCTCGTACAAATTGAAGCCGACAATCTTAAGGTTCGACCTATCTGCAGCTACACCGGGCACTACATTTCTCGCAGTGAGCGTTGGCAATCGCTGTTGGCATCGTAGCGGTTATTCAAGTAAAACCGCTTGGCCTGAGCCTGTCGAAGGCCCTTGTAGCAAACGGCCAGATAAACCTTGGCCAAAATCTCCCCTAAAACCCGTATTCACGCTGCCTAATGTGGCATATTAACCAGTCTCATTCACTGCGTTAGAGGTTTCCGTGAAACATAATTCTATTCTCGACACGATCGGCAACACCCCCGTTGTTCGCCTGAATCATTTATTCCGCAACGACATCACCGTGTGGATGAAAATCGAACGCTTTAATCCAGGCAGCAGTATTAAAGACCGTATCGCTTTGGCGATGATTGAAGCCGCCGAAGCCGATGGCAGCCTGAAGCCGGGCATGGTAATTATTGAGCCGACCTCTGGCAATACCGGCATTGGCCTTGCGATGGTTGCCGCGGTTAAGGGCTATAAGCTAATCCTAACCATGCCGGAGTCAATGTCGATAGAGCGTCGTCGCTATATGGCTGCCTTGGGTGCCGAGTTAGTGCTCACGCCGAAAGAAAAAGGCATGCCGGGCACTATCGCTAAAGCCGAAGAGTTGCTTGCCGAACACCGCAACGCATGGATGCCACAGCAGTTTGATAATCCAGCCAACGTGCAAGTCCACCGCGACACCACAGGCCAAGAAATTTTGGCCGATTTCCCAGAAGGCTTGGATTACATGATTACTGGTGTAGGCACTGGCGGCCACATCACTGGCTGTGGCGACGTTCTGAAAGCCAAGATGCCAAATCTAAAAGTACTAGCAGTTGAGCCAACTGAGTCGTCGGTTATTGCTGGTCGCCCTAAAGGGCTGCACCGCCTTCAAGGCATCGGCGCTGGCTTTATTCCAAGCGTGCTCAATACCGAGACCCTCGACGGCACCATTTCTGTCGACCAACCCGAGGCCTTTGAAATGACCCGTCGCTGCGCCAAAGAAGAGGGCATCTTTGTGGGCATCTCATCAGGTGCAACGCTAGCCGCCGTCGCTCAAAAACAAGACGAACTGCCAGCAGGCAGCCAAGTGCTTGTATTTGGCTACGACACGGGTGAGCGCTATCTGTCTATCGAAGACCTTTTTTAGGCGGCATCGCTGCTCAACCTAGGCAACCAAGCTGCTTGCTTGCCTAGGTCTTCGCACTAAGTGCCAGTGTTTGAAATAGCTGCTCCCACACCTGCTGGTTAAATGCCATGCCATAGTGGCTCACGTCTATCTCAATCAGCCGGGCGTGAGGCTGGCCCCTATCAATCGAAGCTTGGTAATCGACAATTGCATCGGTTGGGCTGACGATAGTAGTGATGGGAACCTTAATCGCTAGCTTTTCACGCTCCGCAATCTGCGCTTCAATCCAATCCAGATCCACACCGCGTCGCGTATATAGTGGTGCGCCCGCTGTGTACTTTGGCCCGCCGTAAACCGGCGATCCCATGGTGATCAATTGATCGACAGATTCGGGCAACTGCCGTGCAACTTCGCGTGACAGGTAACCGCCTAAGCTGTGTCCAATCAGAATGTATTTCTCACCAGTTTCGGCAGCTCTGGCTTTCACATGCTCGCGTAATTTCATCGCTAGCAAGCAAACCTCGAGTTCTGGGCGGTTCAGCATCTCATTGGGTACGTCAAAGAAATCGACAGCACCGGTCAAGCCTTTACCAGCGGTATTTTTCCCTAGGCCCCAGCCCTCTGTCTGAAAGCCGATCTGTTCCAAATGATCTCGTAACCAGCGAGTATAACCGTCGCCGGCTCCGAAACCGGGAACCACCATCACTCGTCGGCCCTGGCCAATATGGCTTAGTTTCCGACTGTCCGAACGACTTGTTTTCATTCGTAGGAAGTCTGCAGCGGCGCGTGACACTTCGCGAAATGCACCGCGGCGAGAAGGTGCCGTGAACACCATTGGTTGGCTTGGCAAGTTGAACTCCAAAGTTAAATCGGCAACCAATCAAGAAACGACGTGAATGCTATTCTTGATGATTATCTTATTTATCGACGATGCGCCATATTCGGCGTCTAATCAACGGTAAAATACAGCCAACTTATTATCCATAGGCTCGGTGGCCAACAATAGCGCTTCGAGCTCGATTCAAGGAACCCTCTCCATGTCGCATCCACCACAAATCAAAGTACCCGCCACCTACATGCGTGGCGGCACCAGCAAAGGCGTTTTCTTTAGCCTTACCGACTTGCCAGAAGCCGCCCAAGTGCCGGGTACAGCACGTGACAATCTATTGCTCCGCGTTATCGGCAGCCCAGACCCCTACGGCAAACACACCGACGGCATGGGCGGAGCCACATCAAGCACCAGCAAAACCGTGATCTTGGCTAAAAGCACACAGCTAGATCATGACGTTGACTACCTATTCGGCCAAGTCGCCATTGATCGCCCGTTTGTGGACTGGAGCGGCAACTGCGGCAACCTAACTGCCGCCGTTGGTGCATTCGCGATTAGTAATGGTTTGGTAGATGGAGAA
>JBLHFB010000190.1:0-3646 GCA_047614865.1 Gammaproteobacteria bacterium
AGCAAAGATATGAAGGAATGAAGTCGGCAAACGATCGCCGCCGCCAAAGCCACAAACCTTGCCGTATTTAAGAAGTTTATCGGTATCGATCTTCAGGTTATTAGCAACCGCTTCAATTCGAGGAATCGTCGCGCCTTTCTTAATCCCTGGTTTCTTGGCGGTAACCGCTTTTTTAAATGCAGGCAAGCTAGACGGTAGCGAGGTGAAGTTGAGAATGGTTGCGTCGGCCATGATGTATCCGCTGTTATTTAATTGAGCAGGCAAAATAGCGGTTTTTGTGCGCCGCATCAAGCGCTGAAACGCCCTATTTTTACGACACAGAGTCAATTTACTGGCTTTTGACCTTCATTTCAGCGACAATGCGCGCCGTTCGCGGGGACAGCTGCATAACAAAAGCAGCATCGCGTCATCAAGAGCCTGACGGGGAATGGGCTAGATGACTATATCTATCTCAAAACTCGAGTGTACTTATGACTGACTCTACAGAAAGTGGGGTTGATTTCGCCAGCCTTGGCCTAATCGAACCTATTCTTGCCGGCTTAAAAGACGTTGGCTACGAAACGCCTTCGCCGATCCAAGCGGCAACAATCCCAACCATTTTAGCGGGCACCGATGTTCTCGGCCAAGCTCAAACGGGTACCGGTAAAACAGCAGCGTTCGCCCTGCCTATTCTTTCCAACTTAGACTTGAGCCAGCGTGATCCACAAGTATTGGTGCTAGCGCCAACTCGTGAGCTAGCCATTCAGGTTGCGGAAGCGTTCCAAACGTACGCTTCTCATCTCCCTGGATTCCGCGTTGCGCCTATTTACGGCGGTCAAGGCTACGGCAATCAGCTGTCTCAACTTAAGCGTGGCGTACACGTTGTTGTTGGCACACCCGGCCGTGTAATGGACCACATTGAGCGCGGCACACTTAAGCTGCACCAGCTTAAAGTACTCGTGCTGGATGAAGCAGACGAAATGCTTCGCATGGGCTTTGTAGACGACGTGGAATGGATTCTGAGCAAAAGCCCAGATGATCGCCAGATCGCCCTATTCTCAGCCACCATGCCATCGCAAATTCGTCGCATGTCGGACAAATACTTGGTAAACCCTGAGCACATCACCATTAAAGCGACCGCTGCAAGTTCAGTGAACATTCGCCAACGTGTGTGGACCGTTCGCGGCATGGCTAAAATGGAAGCGCTTACCCGCATCCTAGAAGTCGAAGAAAAAGACGGCGTGATCATATTCACCCGCACCAAGACGGCGACTGAAGAAGTAGCTGACAAACTGCGGGCTCGCGGTCATGCCGCTGAAGCGCTTAACGGCGATATCCAGCAAGCCAACCGGGAAAAAATCGTCCAGAAGCTAAAAGACGGTCGTATCGACATTCTGGTAGCAACCGACGTAGCCGCTCGTGGTCTTGACGTTGAACGTATTAGCCACGTTATTAACTACGACATTCCTTACGATACTGAAGCGTATGTTCACCGTATCGGCCGCACCGGCCGTGCTGGTCGCTCAGGTAACGCGATTTTGTTCGCCACACCGCGTGAAAGCCGTTTGCTTAAGAACATTGAACGTCTTACTGCTAGCAAAATTGAGCACATGGACCTTCCAAGCAGCGACGACATTAACGACGTTCGCATCGGCAATTTCCGCCAGCGTATTACCGATACGATAGGTAACTCGGACCTAACTTTCTTCAAGAAAGTTGTTGAAGAATATACGTCTGAGAACGAAGGCGCATCAACCGTTGATGTAGCTGCTGCGCTTGCGCAACTTCTACAAGGCGACGTGCCGTTTCTTGTTCGCAAAGAGCCACCACGTCGCGAACGTGACGACCACAGCAACGATCGTGACAGTAAAGACTGGGGCCGCGGCAAAGGCGATCGTGACGATCGCCCTGCTCGTCCTAAGAAGCGCCGCGAAGAATTTGAAGATGGCGACAAAGTCACCTACAAAATCGACGTAGGCCACAGCCATGACGTTCGCCCAGGCAACATCGTAGGTGCAGTAGCAAACGAAGGTGGGATCGCTTCAGGCCAAATCGGTCGGGTTAAAATCTTTGATAATTTCAGCCTAATCGATCTTCCCAAAAACCTACCAAAAGAGCAGCTAGACAAAGTCTCAGCCTGCTGGGTTCAAGGCCAACAGCTGAACCTACGTCCAGATAGCGGCGGCCCAACAGGCGGCGCTGGTGGCGAGCGCGAGCGCAAGCCCAACTTCCGCAGCCGCGAAAACGAAGGCGATAGCCGTCCACCACGTCGTAGTTCAAATGCGAGCGAGCCTCGAAGCACCGGTGGAGATTCACCGGCTAAGAAGCCACATCGCAAAGGCGGCAGCAGTGAAGGTTTTAAGCAGCGTAAACCACGCAGCTAAAGCTTAACCGCTATACGCAAGAAAGGCGCTCCCTGTTTAGCAGAGAGCGCCTTTTTTATTGCCTATATGCGGCTCATATCAATGACAACCAGCTGCTTCAAATAAACAAATGCTGAGTTCAGTATTTCCGATTCTTAGAGAGTGAAGCTTAAAAGCAGGGACACGGTGTCAGTCACGTCTATTGAAGAGTAAGAAGCACCCCTAGAAAGCGCGTCAGAAAGCCCTGTACGCAATCCAGCGCCATAACCTGTCTCGCCTTCACCTTCAGAGCGAACGTGCCGCACTCCACCAACGGCTTCCGTTGTCGGTGACACCGCCCCGCGAAAAACTACTACCAGCGATTAGCCGTCGCTGCTTACAGACTGGCCACCGAATTCCCAATCGGCTTCTACTCGCTGAATCAAAGCGACGAAATCGGCTGTAGAAGAAACAGGCGCATGGAAGGCTGTTGCGAAACTGAAAGCACTAGTATCAACCTCATCCACAGTGCCAGCGATATTGAACTCATCGTCTGATGCAACCGCAGAGTAGCTACCAACAATTGCCAAACACTCGTTAACCTCACCGCTTGCCAAAAAACCAAAACCTGCGGCACTTTCGCCATCGATATCAATCTTAGACAAGAAACCTTGACTATAGGATTAAGACAGCTCGGCAGCCGTTGCAGCACCCTCCGTCTGAGCAAGCATAAGAGCGATTAACGGTAGTTTTTTTATTACCTTCTCTATTGAGAAAAAGTGACTATTTATTCTTGCGTTAGCTTGGCTAGGCAAATTTTTCACCACACTTCTGGGAAACTGCCTTTATCGTCACAACTCAATAACCACAGGCTGTGGCTTACCAAGAAGCAACCCAACAAACTAGTGGAAACCAGTCATTTAAAGTCGCCAGAAGGCAGTTTCAACAACAAAAATAAGACACAGGAACTCATCCGCAATTACAGCGGACAAGCTCAGGAAAGATATGGTGCGGAAGGCCGGACTTGAACCGGCACGGTGTTACCACCGAGGGATTTTAAATCCCTTGCGTCTACCAATTTCGCCACTCCCGCAGGGAGATGGAGGCCGGACCCGGAATCGAACCGGGGTACACGGATTTGCAATCCGTTACATAACCACTCTGCCATCCGGCCAGGATGTGCATCAATTTACACAATGTTTGCGAAGTACAAACAAAAATCCCGGCTATTGCCGGGATTCGAAATTTGGAGCGGGAAACGAGATTCGAACTCGCGACCCCAACCTTGGCAAGGTTGTGCTCTACCAACTGAGCTATTCCCGCTT
>JBLHFB010000191.1:0-3641 GCA_047614865.1 Gammaproteobacteria bacterium
CTAATATCGCCATTATTTCTGGAAAAGGTAGGCCAAGGGAGCCGCCAAACCATTGAACAACACTGTCTTTGGGCATCATGGTGCTCCAATCTATTTTGCTGCTTCCCGCCATCCAAAAAATCGGCACTAGGTATAGGCGGATTGCCAATGGGGCGAGAAAGTCGATTGCTTTGAAGCTTTCGATAAAGTCCTGAGCTCGGTTGAACATGCTATTTACTCGATGGTTACGTTATAGACTTGGCTGCCGCTTTGGACAACTAATTGAATGGTTTTGGGGCTGGTCATGAGTGCTTCTCTGAGCGACATCAAGTTTTTTACTGGCTGTTCGCCCACCGCGAGAATGCGGTCAGCTGGCCGCAGCTTTGCCCGCCAAGCAGGGGTGCCGTGTGCGATGTTAGTAATCTCTACCCCGTGATCAGGGCTGTCCATAAACTCGGCGCCCATTAGCAGTGGATGGAGTGCATCGCCTGGCATGTCGCTGGGGGCGGGTTCCGGCAGTTGAGCTTCAAAAATAATGATTTCGCTATTGCGTTGCACTTCGATAGTGAAATGGTCGCCTGCCAGCAAGAGCCCAACCGCATTCCGCAGGGCCTTGGCGTTGTCGATGTCTTGATCGTTGATTCGAACAATGATGTCGCCCGGTTTGATCCCGGTGATCTGTGCAACTGAATCATTTGCGACGTCGGTGACAATCGCCCCATCGATTGGGCCAATTCCGAAGCGAGCTCGCAATTCGTCGTTTAGCGGTACAACCGTCACTCCAAACAGGGTGCGCTGCACAGCGCCGTATTCAATTAGCTGATCGGCAATGCTAGCGACCATATTTGATGGAATCGCGAAGCCAATACCGATATTCCCCCCGCCTTCACCACTGGAATAGATCAGTGTGCTCATTCCTACCAGCTGGCCGTGGATGTCAACTAGGCCGCCGCCCGAGTTGCCTTGGTTAATCGGCGCGTCGGTTTGAATTAGGTTTTCGATTCCGTTGCCAATTCCATAGCGGCCCTTGGCGCTAACGATGCCCAGAGAGACTGAATGCCCCAGCCCAAATGGATTGCCAATCGCGACCACAAAGTCGCCCACTGCGAGCTGGTCTGAATCTGCCAATGGAATGTCACTGAGGCGCTCATTTTTGATTTGCAGAACGGCTATATCGGTGTCGGGGTCGGTGCCAAGTACGCGGGCCGGTAGCTCACGCTTGTCAGACAAGGTCACGGTTATTTGGGTGGCGCCTTGAATCACATGATGGCTAGTAATTACATAGCCTTCCTTGGCGTCGATGATGATACCTGAGCCCAAGCCATAAGTGCTTCGTCGGTTGTTGTCGCGAAACGTCCCGTTCAGGTATCCAAAGAAGCTGGGCTGTCGAGTCGAATCTTCGGAAAAGCTAACCGTAGAAATGCTCACTACTGCCGGCAGAGCATCATTCAACATCGGGGCAAGGCTGGGCAGGGCGGGTGGCTGCAGCGGCTCATCATCATTGAGAAATTCGTCGAAAATTGAGAGCTTTTCTCGGCTATTGGGTCCTTGGTTTTCAAAGGATGTATCTGATTGCCCAGTACCTCCCGCCGCTGACGGTATACTCTCGTTAGATGGAATAACGCTGCTTGGCATTTGTCCAGCTATTGATTTTGGTTTGGGTTGCTGCTCCCACAGTAAAATAATGATCACAACCATGCAGGCCGTCATCAAAATTCGCCAAACCATTAATAATGCTTGTTTTGCTGTCACGCTAATTCCCAAAGTATCGCCCGTAGACTCCGGCCGTTTGTATAAGTTTAGAATAATGAAGCTATGGCTGTAGATTTACTCAAAAAACTGGTTGTGGTGATTTCATCTCGGGCGCTATTCGACCTTGAAGAAAGCCACAAGGTATATATAGAGCAAGGGGTTGATGCCTATTGCCAATACCAAGTCGATCGCGAGAATGAAGTGCTCACCCCAGGTGTCGCATTTCAATTAGTCCGCAAGTTATTAAGCATTAATACACTAGCCGAACAGGGTAGCGACTTACCAGGCGTGGAAGTGATTTTGTTGTCGCGTAACAGTGCTGACACCGGTCTGCGAGTGTTCAACTCGATTAAACATTATGCGTTACCGATAACACGCGCTGCGTTTACTAATGGTAGTCCGCCTTGGCGCTACGTAAAACCGTTTCAGGCCGACTTGTTCCTGTCCACAGAAGCCGACGATGTTCGTCAGGCACTAGAAGCGGGATATGCCGCAGCCAGTATTTGGCCCGGAAGCCACGGCAAGAGCGGAGTTGATGACAAAGTACGGATTGCCTTTGATGGTGACGCAGTACTTTTCTCAGATGAATCTGAGCGTATATACAAAGAGCAGGGCTTAGAGAAATTTCAGGAAAACGAACAAAGCCAAGCGCATACACCAATGAAGGCTGGGCCCTTTAAAAACTTCTTATTCGCGCTGCAACAGATACAGCAAGCGTTCCCTGCCGACCAAGCGGTGATTACAACCGCGCTGGTAACCGCTAGAAGCGCTCCTGCCCATGAGCGAGTAATTCGCACTCTGCGTGATTGGGGGATTCGGATTGACCAAGCGCTGTTCCTTGGCGGTATGGCGAAGGGCGAATTTTTGGAAGCTTTTGAGGCGGATATCTTCTTCGATGACCAAACCAGCCACGTCGAGAGCGCCTCGTCTCATGTGCCTAGTGGCCACGTGCCGTCAGGAGTTGCCAACGATGGGTAGGTGGCGTCCGCCGCAGCCCGCTAGTTCACCCTATATTACCCGTGATGGGCATCTGTCTTTAAAGACCGAGCTAGATCATCTCTGGCGAGTTCGGCGGCCTGAAGTGGTGCGAGCGCTTTCTGCCGCAGCGGCTGAAGGCGATCGTTCTGAAAATGCGGAATATATCTACCGGAAGAAGGAGTTAGGTGGAATTGACTATCGCGTTCGTTATCTAAAGAAGCGTTTAGAAGTACTTAAGGTCGTTGACCGCACCCCAACAAATACCGACCAAATCTATTTTGGCGCTTGGGTTGAGCTAGAAGATGAGCTGGATGTTGTTCAAAAAATTCGCATTGTCGGGCCTGACGAGTTTGACCCAGATAAAAGTTGGGTAAGCATGGACTCGCCAATTGCCAAGGCACTAATGGGCAAGCGGGTAGATGACGAGATAAATGTACAAACCCCAGATGGCATGAAGCAGCGCTGGGTTGTGTCGGTTTGGTATCAATGATTGACCTGCACAAAGTCGATAAAATTCTAAAGATCACCACCACGGTGCTAATGGTATTGTTGTTTTTGATGGCGATCTTTTTCTGGGAATTATTAAGAAATACTGAGCCATATCAACGAAGTAATGCTGCGATGCCGCTCTATAGCGTGGGCGGCCCAGCTCTAAGTATTGGCTTGGCTAGTGGCGAGCAAATAGTCAGACTAGGGCCGCTTTTTTGGGGGCTGCTAGACGGTGCTCCAGCATTTTCCTCGGTACCAGAGGCAAAGCAATGGCTAAACCAGCGACCTCGGTTCAACTGGCAAGTTTACGAGCTGGCGGGTGACTATGCGCTTGATAGCGACGACGGAAAAATTCTTAGAACCTTAGTCATCTATGACAAGGTGCCATAGCCTAGAGACTGTCTAACCCAGCTATTAGCTGCAGCTAGTTAGAAAAACGCCGT
>JBLHFB010000192.1:0-3602 GCA_047614865.1 Gammaproteobacteria bacterium
TACCGGCTGATCAAACAGCAACACCTCACATTCCAAGCCCAGCTGTTTACAAAACACGGCTGTCGCCAAGCCGTGATGTGTTCCGGTGGCACCGAAGGTCAGTACTTTTGTCGCCCCCAAGCGCTGAGCTTCTGGGAGGATAAATTCCAACTTTCGTACTTTGTTGCCGCCATACAGTGAGTGGGTCAGGTCGTCGCGTTTCACCCAAATTTGCTTGCCATTAAAACTGTGCAACTCCACGGCAGTGGGCAACCGTGCAAAGCCGTCTGTACTTAAATGGCTTGTCAGCGAAGGAAACTGCTTAAAAATGGGTCGCATTGTCGCGTCCTGTGGGTTTTCAAAAGGGCGGGGCATTCAAAAGATATTGAGACTGTATGGTACACCTCAAGATTTACAATCTAGCCATGGGATTGGCTAATCTGTCGGGTAGAGTGTCAAAAGTCACCCAATAAATAGTTTGCCCTGTGAAAGTGTTACGCACCCCTGATAGCCAGTTTGAAAACCTTCCCGGCTACTCGTTTAAAGCAAGCTACCTTGAGGTGGATGGGATGCGTATGCATTACGTCGACGAAGGCCCGCGTGATGGTCAAGTTGTGTTTATGCTGCACGGTGAGCCGTCTTGGTCTTATTGGTATCGCGCGACGCCTATTGCTGCCAGAACGAGTCGATAGCCTCCCAAACGGTGTCTGCCGACTCCACTTGCGGGTAGTGCCCGACGTTCTCTAGCAACACAACATCCGCATTTGGCACGGTTGCTTGGTAGTGCTCGGCTAGGTGGCGGCCCGATACGGGATCGTCTGCGCCGTCGATCAATCTCATTGGAATATCTGAGTTTAGTAGGGCGCCAACCCAGCGATCTTCTTGCCGCTTACGCTCTGCCATATAACCGATTAATTTGTGCTGGATGGCTTGGCCGTTGTTGTAGGTTGTTAGGTGCCAGAAATCTCTTAACTCGGATTCTGTTGGTTTGCTGTTGCTGGCAAATACTTCTGAAAAGCCTTTGGCAAACAGGCGGTAGTTGATTATTTTGCCGCTGAACTTTCCGAGTGGGCTGGCTAATAATTTTTGCACTAGCCGCGGGCGGTGTTGCTCTGGGAACAGACCGCCGTTTAAGAAAACCACTGATCGAAGTTTGATGCCGCTGTTATCAAGATGCCGTGCGAGCATTTCTTGGGCAACGCTGTCGCCGTAGTCATGGGCGAGCACATCAACTTCTGTGATGTCGAGTTGGGCAAGCAGGCTGCTTAGTAGCTCGGCTTGGTCTACAAGCGAGTAGGGATAGGCAGGCGGTTTGTCTGAGAAGCCGAAGCCAATCATATCGGCCGCTATACATCGCCGATTGGCGGTGAGTTGCGGCCAGATTGGAGCGAAATCCCAGCTGGAGGTTGGGTAGCCGTGAATCACTAACAATGGAAAGCCGGTGCCTTCGTCGCGATAGAAAATTCGATTGTTTTTATAGTCGAAGTGGCTTCCAGCAACATGCCATTGGCGAAGTGTTGGGGTCATAGTTTGCCTGCCTGATTATTGGCTTCCGTTAAAAAGCGGCTTTGAAGTTCGGGGCTAGGAATCATGCAACTTTTACGCTTGCCGAAAAGGCGATAGCGGTTTCTTCCTAGTAGGCGATACAGAACATCCCTGAGCGGTGGCGGGATGATTCTGAATATCGCGAATAGATACCAAAGTCCGTCGAGTTGGGTGGCGATTCGAAGTGCGGCATCGGTTTGGCTGTAGAGCTGGCCATTCTCTATTAAAGCAAAGCTATCATTGCCCGAAAACGCCGGTGAATATGGCGCTAGCAATGTGGTGCCCAGCTCACTTTGAATCGGAGCAAAGCGGAATTGGTTTTGGCTGTCGCGTTTAATGATGAATGTCACTGCGCCGTTGCAGAGATTACAAACGCCATCGAATAGAACGACTGAGTGGGCTGAATTGGACGAATCGTTTTTCATTACGTGCCGCTATAGCTACGTTGAATTTCGCAAATTTCAACGCGGTAGTTTGCGTGCCACGCTTGTTTACCAAGCTGTTGTGCCGCAGTTTTCGCTCTGAAGATTACAATAAACATTATTTTTTGCTGATTAAACCCAGTAGGAAAAACCCGAGGACAGCCGGCAATGAGACCGCTAAAACCGCGAATTTTGCGGTCGCAAACCAGGCAGCAATCGGGCCGTAGGTTTCTATTGAGTTGCCGAGAAGCATTTGGATTAGGCCGTAGTTTTCGATCGCATCGCCCAGCGACATGATCACGCAGCTATACGCCAGCAGGGTAAGCCTGCGTTTGCTCGGCTCGGCGTGGTTTGCCGCCAGCAGCAATAGGCCAACCGCGATTAGTCCAGGATATAGCAGCATAAAGAGGTAGTCGAAGCCCAAGCTGAACATCGCGTATAGCTGAGCTTTGGCATCCCAAGAATCTAGAATTGTTTGGCAACTATTACTGAAGTGGCAAAGCTCGAACGAAATTATTCCGTCAGGCGCTTCGTCAGTTCTTAGCTGCAAATCTGCCCACATAATCGCGATTGCAGCGGGAATTAGCAAAAGCCAAAGTATGCCGAAGGCTTTCACTAAGTTGGCTCGTTGGAAGTCAGGCATTGGCGGTTAGCTCCGTTTTGCTTGGCTGGAAATTGTCGAATAGTTGCTGATGAGCTTTGAGCGAGAATTCGTCGCTGCGTTGATCATACGGGGTAATCCAATCAATCAGCATGGTTAGGTTTTGGGCTTGCGCTTCTTTACTGGGATATTTATGTTCTTCCCAAGGACGAGCCTTGGCGTTGTCGACACATTGTTGAACGCCCGGATTCAAGAATATCGCTTGTTCGGCGTGGGCGAGAGCCACTGCCAGTAAATCCGCGTAGCAGCCTTCTATTACCCAGTTTGAATTGGCTTGAATGAACTGTTCGATTTCTGTTGTGCTGGCTTCCAAACTGCGGCGGGTAGGCAGGTTGGTTGCTTCCCAACCAAGGCTATCCAAAACTAGATGGGTTGCTTGCTGGCTAGCAGCGAGCCTCTTCGCATAGGTGCTTTTGCCTGCATCCGAATTGCCGAAAATGACCGTGGTAGGGAAACGCAATTTAGCTCCTGATTGATTAGCGCCTTAGCGTTTTTCTGCCAGGATATCGCGAAGCGCTAGGCTGACAGTCTGGTGCTGCTCAAGGTCAACGGGTTTGAGCACCTCCACGTTGCTGGCTGGATTGTTGGCTAACTTATTAGCTGGGCGAGCTGGGCGGGGGACGAAGCCGCCGCCGCAATTCGGGCAAACATTGTGCAATACGCTTTCAACGCAGTCGCTGCAAAAGGTGCACTCAAAGCTGCAGATTCTAGCTTCTGTCGAATCCGGCGCTAAGGCTTTGGCGCAATGCTCGCAGCTAGGCCGAAGTTGCAACATGCCTTGTCCGCGTTAGCCGCAGAATTTGCAGATTAGTAGAACGGTCCAATAAGCGGCGATTGCGTATTGAGCAATGAAGAAGCTAAAGCGTACTTGGGCAGCGATTGGGCTGCCAGAGGCAATATGCACGATCGATTGCACTAGGCGTGCGCCGAGCAGAACTAAGGCTAGGCCATTGGTTATGTCGGTGGAGCCAGTCGCGATAGCGAGCAGCATAACG
>JBLHFB010000193.1:0-3567 GCA_047614865.1 Gammaproteobacteria bacterium
TATCACAACCACCAATCACCAAAACGCCATCCATCCATTGACCCTGTACACAGGTTTCAATGCAGTCGGAGATGACTTCACGGCTGATCAATGAATATTTCATGCCCTCGGTACCCATGGCCATTCCGTCGGAAATAGTCGGGGTACCAAAAACTTGGGCGTTACCACCGGCTTCTTCGATGGCTGTGATGGCGGCATCGGCTAGTTTTTGCAGGCCGCTATTACAGGGAGTGATCGTGCTGTGACCGTTGGCGACACCCACCATCGGTTTTTTGAAGTCTTCGGCCTTGTAACCCATCGCATAATACATAGATCGGTTGGGCGCGCGTGCAGGCCCTTCGGTAATGTTTTTGCTACGACGATTGATTTGGTCGTCTTTATTGTCAGTTTCTTTAGTCATTGTAAATCTCGTCGATATTAGGCGTTTATAGCAATGAATTATGCATTAGAGAATTGAGTAACTCTAATATATTTACATTTTCTAATAACATACAGGGCGTAGGTTCTCAGACTGTTCATAAATACATACGTTTCAGCCGAGCATTTTCTGCTTCAAGCTCTTTGAGCCTGCGCATTAGCGCCACGTCCATGCCGCCGTATTTACTCCGCGACTTATAGCGTGTGGCTTGAAATATACCGTGCTCTCGGCACAGTTCGGCAACCGATATGCCGCCTTCGTTCTGTTTCAATATCGCCATGATTTGGCTGTCGGTAAAGCGTGATGCTTTCGTAGATAAATCCTGTGATCTTCATCATAAAAGTCTCTACTTAAAACCTCGACTAATTTTGGGGGGATTAGTTAGGCATGAGCTTGAAACGGTTACTTTTAAAGCACCAATTCTAAAAGTGTCCGTGGTTTTCTTGTAAGGATTTGCCCGTTCGTGGCATTAAGGCTTTAGCTACCAATCCGCACAGCTAGAACGAAGTGAACAGGTCGAAACCAAACCTCACCCAAGCCACTTACAAACCTGAAGCGCATCATCACAAAACAGCCAATCAGTCCCGCGTTTCACTTCACGGTAAGCACTAAATTTCGACTTGGGAAACCCAATAGCTATTCGCTGGCCAGCCGCCTTATGGCGCTTTATCGTCGCGGTACTGATCATCAAATAATGCCCGCCAATCCCAGCCCAGCCATTTTGCAGTACCACGTCGCTAACATCAGCAACGTTGCTATGGGCTATGCCCAGCTTGCAGCGGTTATCTACCTTGTCGAGTTGTTGAAGTAGCTCAATATCAAACGACATTACGATGTAGTCGGCACCCGCTTTCAAGTTTTTAAGGCAGCCCAGCAATACATCCTGTTGTGCCTCAAAATCTAGCCACAGCTCTTGTTTCAGCTCAATGGTGAGAAAGAAGCGTGAAGCATAGCGTTCAACGAATTCTGACAAGGTAGCGATTTGCGGGTGAGCGCTGCGCAGCTCGAAGAAGGTGGCCTCGGCAATCACCGTTTCGTCGCCAAATAGCCGGACTAGATTAGAGTCATGGGCCACCATGGGTATAAGGTCTTTAGTCCAACGAATGTCGAACTCAATACCGGCCACGGTTGAGTCGACTAGCGAGTCAAACGCGGAAAAGGTGTTTTCAAATACGGTTTTATCGTCCCGCTGGCCACGGTGAGAAATCACCTGGGTAGCTTGCCGCTGAGTAGGGCTGGGCTTACGCCGAGGAATAATAGACACAAGCGTATCAGCGCTGTCTATCGCTAGGTCGGCAACATAGCTTGGTATCTTTATACTGCTACTTGGGGCTGTTTGTTCGGACATATCGGCTATTATTGCAGCCTTTGATGACGGTTATGCGTATGAATGAGATTGCGACAGAGTCCCTAGCGAGTCAGAAAAAACTAGATGATGCCTATCTGCGCCTGCGTGGAAAAGTCGCCCAATTGTTGGATGGCGACTGGACCGACCGCCGCTTTGCAGGCAAGCCATTGTCGGAGTGGATGACTTATGTTGCCGCGTTACCCGACATGTTTCATATTTCTGTAAAACTTGTCATGGATGATGACGTACCACTGGCTCGCAAAGCCGCGCTGGTTGCCGCCATCACTTACGTTATTACGCCTTTGGATTTGATACCGGATGTGATTCCTGTGATTGGGCAGCTGGATGACTTGGTGATTTTAGCCAAAGCGCTGCAGTTTCTTATGGATAAAGATGATCCGAAGATCAATGCAGCGATGCAGCGCCATTGGGCAGGTAGCGACGACTCGTTGCAAGTCCTCCACAACGTGATAGCGGTTAGTGACACATTACTGTTGTCGCTCCCCAAAGGGGTAGCTGCATTAGTATACAAATTGTTTGGCAAATCGGCGGTTGACCAGTTGCCCACCAGAGAAACGACAGAATGACTGAAATCTCAGATACTGAAGACGTGCTCAATCTAGACAATCCTGAATACTTTGCAAGCCGAGAGCTGAGCCTGCTGGAGTTTAATCGGCGAGTGTTGTCTCAAGCCTACGATGAGCAGATTCCGTTGCTCGAGCGCTTGCGCTATCTGTGCATTTCCACTTCTAACATGGACGAATTCTTCGAGGTCCGTGTAGCTGGCCTAAAGCAGCGTGACGAACACGGTGTGGGCGCCATTGGAGCTGATCAGAAAACGCCCCATGAACTATTGGCGGAAATCACCGTAGTGGCTCATGACATTGTTGATGAGCAATATCACGTGTTTAACGACGTACTGTGTCCGCAGCTAGAAGAGGAGGGGATATTCTTCCGCCGCCGCTCTGAATGGACAACCGAGCAGGCCGCTTGGCTGCGCCAGTTCTATGAAGACCAGCTTCAGCCGATACTCAGCCCGATGGGCCTAGACCCTGCGCACCCCTTCCCACGAATTCTAAATAAGAGCCTTAACTTCATTGTTTCCCTAGAAGGGAAGGACGCCTTTGGGCGCAATTCCGGCTACGCGGTTGTGCAAGCGCCACGCGCATTGCCGCGGATCATTCGCCTCCCAGACGAAGTGGCGAATGAAGCCAACGAATTTGTGTTCCTCTCATCGGTTATCCACGCCTTCGTTAGCGAATTGTTTCCGGGAATGCACACGCTGGGTTGTTATCAGTTCCGTGTGACCCGAAATTCCGACTTGTTCGTCGACGAAGAAGAAGTAGACGACTTACTACGGGCACTTGAAGGCCAGCTGCCTGGGCGCCGCTATGGCGACGAAGTACGCCTAGAAATGGCCGATGATGTGCCAGACGAAATGGTCGAATTCCTGATCAATCAGTTCGAGCTTAAAGAAGTCGATTTTTACCGTGTAAATGGACCGGTTAATCTCGGCCGCCTCGCCGAAGTGATTGATAGCGTCGACAAGCCAGAGCTCAAGTTCAAAGGCTATACGCCGGCTTTATCCAGCAAGCTAGGAACCGGCGGACGAATACTCGAGCAGATTCGCAAAAAAGACATACTTCTGCACCACCCATACGACTCGTTTCTGCCAGTAATTGAATTTATTAAGCAGGCAGCAGACGATCCACAAGTACTGGTAATCAAGCAGACCTTGTACAGAACAGACGCCGATTCAGCGATTGCCGACGCGCTAGTACGAGCGGCAAAATCCGGTAAA
>JBLHFB010000194.1:0-3479 GCA_047614865.1 Gammaproteobacteria bacterium
TGGGCTGCGGTATCACCACCGGGATTGGCGCTGTACTCAACACCGCCAAGGTGCAGCCAGGCGACACGGTGGCAATTTTCGGCTTGGGCGGGATTGGTCTTAGTGCTATCCAAGGCGCGGTTATGGCCAAAGCCTCACGCATTATTGTTATCGACATTAACGAGGATAAGTTCGAAATGGCCAAAATGCTTGGGGCGACCGATTTTATTAACCCGAAGAATTACGACCAACCAATTCAAGACGTCATTGTCGATCTAACCGACGGTGGTGTGGACTTCTCTTTTGAGTGCATCGGTAACGTCGGACTAATGCGTTCAGCACTTGAGTGCTGTCACAAAGGCTGGGGCGAGTCGGTGATAATTGGTGTCGCAGGTGCTGGCCAAGAAATTTCAACCCGACCATTCCAACTAGTGACGGGTCGTGTATGGCGTGGCACCGCGTTTGGTGGCGTAAAAGGCCGTACAGAATTGCCTGGATATGTCGACCAATACATGAAAGGCGAAATCCAAATTGATCCCATGGTGACTCACACAATGGGCTTGGAAGATATCAACAAAGCGTTCGACCTGATGCACTCTGGTGAAAGCATCCGCTCTGTGGTGATTTTTTAATGCACAAGCTGTCGCAAGTCAAAGTGGCAGGCGGGCTGCTAGGCCGCTACCAGCACGAGTCGATCTCCACCAACACCCCAATGAACTTTGCGGTGTTTATGCCGCCTCAAGCGGCTGATAGGCCTGTGCCGGTGTTGTATTGGCTGTCTGGTCTCACTTGTAACGACGAAAATTTCTGTCAGAAGGCAGGGGCATTTACCCTAGCGGCAGAATTGGGGTTGGCGATTGTTTGCCCTGACACGAGTCCACGTGGCACCGATCTACCCGGTGAGCATGACAGTTGGGACTTTGGTTCTGCCGCTGGCTTCTATCTAACAGCCACCCACGCGCCATGGTCTGGTCACTACAATATGTTTGACTACGTGACGCAAGAGCTTCCAGCGCTAGTAGAAAAGCAGTTTGCTGTATCCGGCAAACGCAGCATCTCTGGACACTCGATGGGCGGTCACGGCGCTTTGGTTTGTGCCTTGAAGAACCCCGGCGTGTACCAGTCTGTTTCTGCCTTCGCTCCCATTAGTAACCCGAGTAAATGCCCTTGGGGCGAGAAAGCATTCAGCAACTATCTAGGAAGCGACCAAGCAGCTTGGTCCGCTTGGGACGCCACCGAGCTGGTAGCAAATGCCGCAGAAAAGCTGCCGCTGTTAATCGACCAAGGCGGTGCCGACGATTTCTACAGCCAAGGCCAGTTGCTGCCGGAGAACCTTAAAGCAGCTTGCGACGCAGCAGGGCACCCGATCGATCTAAGAATTCAAGACGGCTATGACCACAGCTACTTTTTTATCAGCAGCTTCATAGCCGACCATCTAAAGCATCACGCGGCGGCATTGGATTCGTAAGCTGAATAGCCAGTGCCAGTCGATTACATCAGAGATATAAAATGAGTATTGCTCTAAGCCGATTCGCCCGTAAACGCTTATTTCCGACAAACCGGCTAGATAAAATTCAAGGTGTTTCTGCGGATGAGTTTGAACAGTATATAAACCAGAACGAGCCTCAGGAATCGCTCGATGGCTACGCGCCGTTTTGCAAGTTGCTGGTTTATCCAAACTGGACAGACACACGCGTTATGGCGGTAGCGATTAGCGACGAAAATCGCCATCTGCTACGTTCACGCTACGAAGCGAGAACCAAGAAAGAGCTGCCAGTTCTGGCTCGTTGGTTTGAGGGCATCGAACCACCAAAGGCAGGTTACTTGCTAGTTATCGTTTACAGCAAAGAACAGATGCACATCGAAGGCGACATAATCGATGCAGATTGGGGCGTGGTTGGTGTGCTGCCAACTGAAGACGCGAAAGAAACGCCCTTGGCTCCGATAACTATTATGCGGAATTCACTCGGTGTCGACGAGGGCGGCTCAGGCGTGCCGATTGACCGCAAAGCTTATTGCGACGCGGCCGAGTTTTGGAATAGCCATGCAACATGGCGCACATCAGCCGACTAAAAATCACCGTTCGTGCACACAAGGGCTCCATAATACGTGCACACCAAAGCCCCAATATTTAGCCTGCCTCTCTAGTGAATGGGCCCGCCGCAGATGTCGCAATCTTACGAATTAGTGTTTCTTAGAGCAGATCAAGTTAGCAACTTACCAGAGCGTACTGTCACTCAATGACGGATGCTCCTCGTAGATGAGGAAGAAGAAATACAGGTGCTGACTAAGCTGGCTCTTCAAGGGGTAACATTCGCTACATGGAGAGCACGTCAACACCGCAAACTCCACGAGTTATGCTGGCTTGGATAGCGAAACCCTGCCTTTTATTGCGCTGGCTCTCGACTTAGCGTTCGCCGCCATTCATTAGCTGTGTGCTGGCTTTCGTGGCGACGGAAGCCGTTGGTTCGGCAGGGCAGTTTGCCGACTCTCTAAAGCAGAGTAGCCGCTGTTCCTAACTTCCTAAGTCTTACTTTGCGGTTTGCTTCGCCAACGTCTGAGCGCCAGTCATGATCATTCGCAGCATGACTACGATTTGCTCGCTGATCTCTTTTCGTTCTTCGGCGGTTGCATCTGCCGCAGCGGCACCCATTGCAAACACCAAGCGTGTAATCGCTTTTGAGGCTAGCGCCGGTTCGTAGGTATGTGCCCCCACGGTGATTTGAATGCGAATAATCTCGTCACGTAGCTCGTCTTCAAAATGAGTTAGCTCACGGTCGGCGGCACGTCGAAACGCTTCAGAGCCAATCGACATTTCACGCAGCAAAATCTGTAAATACTTATCTTCAGAATCAAGCTGATCCATAAACGCTTCAACTGAGGTGCGTATGGCACTGCGCTCTGGAGACAAGCGCAGCCGCGCTTCACGAATGATCCCGCGAAGGCTACGGCCAGCTTGGTCAATCAATCCCACGGTCAACTCATCTACATCACGGAAATGGCGGTAAAAGCTATTCGGAGCAATGTTTGCCGCACGCGCGATCTCACGCAAACCCAACGACGACACACTGCGGTGTGTGCCCAACAGGCTTACCGCAGCGGAGATGATGTCTTCTGCTGAGATGTTGCCGCTTCGGGCGGCTGCAGCAAGTTGTTGATCGCTAGGTTTAGTCTTTTGTACGCTCATATTGTGCTTCTTAGTACTTGTTTTTACTGATATTAGCGTAGCGTGGCCGCCTTGTATATACAAATGATTATACAAGTGTATTGACGTGTGTATATACGACTGTATAATGGCGCCAAATTGATAGGTGACAACTTATGAGCAAGCGACTAAAAATAAGCAAAAAACTACTCAAACCATTCCTCTCCCCGGCTCAATTTGATTTCTGGAGCCGAGAGCTTGGCAGCACTGTAGCGTGGGACCGATGCCACGCTCGTGTTGTTGCAGTGAGCCAAGAATGCGACAACACCGTTAGCCTAAAGCTACGCCCAAACAG
>JBLHFB010000195.1:0-3474 GCA_047614865.1 Gammaproteobacteria bacterium
TCGCAACGAACTTAAGTCCTATAAGCAGCTTCCGAAAACCTACTATCAAATTCAAACCAAATTCCGCGACGAACGCCGGCCGCGTTTTGGCGTAATGCGCGCCCGTGAGTTCATCATGAAGGATGCTTACTCCTTCCATATTGATCACGAGTCTTTGGTAGATACCTATAACGTGATGTATGCAGCCTACTGCAAGATCTTTGACCGCATTGGCCTAGACTACCGCCCAGTGGTTGCCGACAACGGCAGCATCGGCGGCACCGGCTCACATGAATTCCACGTATTAGCCGACTCTGGCGAAGACGATATTGCCTTCTCCAGAGAAAGCGACTTTGCAGCCAATACCGAAATGGCGGAAGCAATAGCCGTGGGCAGCCGTGGTGCTCCTAGCAAAGCAATCGAAAAGTTTGCCACACCCACACAAAAGTCGATTGCTGAGCTTTGCGAACTAACCGGAGCAAGCGCTAGCCAGACTGTGAAAATAATTCTGGTTCAGGGCGACAGTGAAAAAAATCCGGTAGTGGCATTGGTACTTCGCGGTGACCATCAATTAATGGACGTCAAAGCCGAGAAAATGGAAGGCGTTGCCAGCCCCTTGGCCATTGCGAGCGACCAGCAAATCAAAGATTCGCTATCAGCCGCAGCTGGCTTCATTGGCCCCGTCGGACTCAGCATCCCTACCTTTGTAGATCGTTCTGCCGCAACTTTGTCAGACTTCTACTGCGGCGCTAACGAAACCGGATTTCACCTAGGCGGTGTTAATTGGGGCCGCGACTTGCCTGAACCAGAATCAGTTCACGATCTGCGCAGTGTTGCTGAAGGCGACCCGTCGCCCGACGGCAAAGGCACAATCCAGATCAAGCGCGGAATTGAAGTAGGGCATATCTTCCAACTCGGCGAGAAATACTCCAAAGCCATGAACGCGACCGTTCTGGACAACAACGGCAAAGCTAAACCCATGCAAATGGGTTGCTACGGGATCGGTTGCAGCCGGATTGTCGCCTCAGCAATTGAGCAGAATAACGACGATAACGGAATCATATGGCCTATAAATATCGCGCCATTTGAAATTGTGATCTGCCCAATCGGCTACGGCAAGTCAGACGCAGTGCGTGACGCATCTGACAGCCTATACACGGAGCTAAAAACAGCGGGGGTTGACGTACTACTTGATGACCGGAATTTCCGTCCCGGAGTAATGTTTGCTGAAATGGAGTTGCTCGGCTTACCTCACCGTATCACCATCGGCGATCGCAGCCTCGATCGTGGCGTAGTTGAATATAAAAACCGCGCTGACGAGAGTAAAAACGGCGAGCTTGCTACTAGCGACCTAGCAGCTCAAGTTATTCGGCGACTAGCGCGGTAATATCGAGCTGAGCAGGCTACCCATGTTAACGACAGGCAAGCGCCTCGCTCGCGGACTGCCGGTCTTGGCGCTAGCGTTACTTCTTTTTGCGGCCAGCGTCTTCGCACAAGACGCTAGTGACCTGGCTGTCAGCCCCATCGGCCTTGCCCAGCAAGACGGAGAGCACGCCGAGATACGTAGCGCTTTAAGCGCAGCTATCGAGCGTACTGAAAGCTTCGAAGATCGTTTTGAAGCCGAAGTGTGGCTGTTAGATATGTCAAAACGACTTGAGCGTTCCGTTGAAAACCCTACTCGCCGGCTCAAATTCTTACGACTTGTTCATCACGAAGCCAGCGCCGCAGGCTTATCACCCAACTTAGTCTTGGCTGTGATTGAAACCGAAAGCCACTTTAAGCCATGGGTTACGTCGAGAGCGGGTGCGCGAGGACTGATGCAGGTAATGCCGTTTTGGAAAACCGAAATTGGCAGGCCAGAAGACAATCTACTAGATCCAGCAACGAATCTTCGCTACGGCTGCTCAATATTGAAATACTACATTCACCAGCGAGCTAACGGCGACGTGATTGAAGGATTACAACGCTATAACGGGAACCTAAAAAGCACCCGCTATTCCGCCAAAGTTTTAAATACTTTGGCGTCTCGTTGGTACCAAATTTGAGAAAATTACAACCTTGATTCTTGGGTTGTTAAATCTCAACGTCTTTCTTCGATTTACCGCGAGAGAAAACATCTGCAAATACTTTAGGTGTCCGACCTCGGCCGGTCCATTCGTGCACAATGCCAGCAGCATCAGTTACTCGATATTTAGCTGCCACTTTTTTCCCTAAACGCTTGGCTTTTCCTACTCCAGAACCGAGCATCTCTTCAGCGGAAATTCCTAACTCCATCATTTCGTTTTTGATCCGCTCAATTTGAGATAAGCGCTCTTTGTTTTCCTCAGCAAAAGCAGCAGCTTCGGCTCGACGCTGCTCAATAACTTCAGCGAGTTTATTAGATAGCGAATCAAGCTCATCAATAGAAAGTGATTTTGCGGCTGCACGAAGTTTATTTTTATTCTTTGAAAACTCACTGATCAATGACATTTGGAAATCCGTTTATTTAAATTAGTCCGCCAAAATAATATATCTAAAATAAACCTACGTAAAGCCTTGTGACCACATGGGTTTATGCACACAAGCGCATCCTAAAGGTCAGTATTATTTAAATAGATAAGCCGGTTTTATCCGAAAACCGAATCAGCCGCCGCTACTGCCGCGCCTTTTGTAAAGTCTTGACCCATATCAATCAATACAGTTTCTAATGCATCGAGGCAGAATCTAACATTTGATGGTTTACTAGACTCGCCCATTAGTCCAATTCTCCACGCTTTCCCCGCAAAACCACCGAGACCAGCACCAATCTCTAAATTGTAGTCATTAAGTAGTCGGCCACGTACTGGCGCGTCTTCAACACCCTCAGGAATCATTACTGCATTTAACTGAGGCAAACGCTCCCCTGCTGGAGCAATGAAATCTAAGCCCATCGTCGCAAGGCCTGCAGCCAATGCTTCATGGTTAAGTTGATGACGAGCGTGAGCGGCTTCTAATCCTTCTTCCTTAAGCATCAACAGCGATTCATGAAGCGCATATAAAGCGTTAACTGGGGCTGTGTGGTGGTAGCTACGTGCGCCGCCAGCTTTGGCTTCCCAATAGTCCATGACAAGCGTCAAATCTAGGAACCAGCTTTGTACGGGAGTTTTCCGCGATTTTATTTTTTCGATGGCCGCTTGGCTGATAGTAATCGGTGAAATACCTGGCACGCATGACAAACATTTCTGGGTGCCCGAATAGACGGCGTCTAGTTTCCACTCATCTACTTCAAGTGGAATACCCGCCAATGATGTCACACAGTCAGCGATCACTAATGCGCCATGACGGTGAGCTATCTCAGCGATAGTCTTTGCATCAGATAGCGCGCCAGTTGAAGTTTCGGCATGAACAAACGCCACTATCTTAATATCTGGGTTTGCTTCTAGAGCTGCCTCGACTTTCTCTGGGCTAACAGCACGACCCCAGTCATCATTTACGACAACCGCTACACCACCAATACGCTCTACGTTTTGCTGCATG
>JBLHFB010000196.1:0-3472 GCA_047614865.1 Gammaproteobacteria bacterium
GCCCGACAAAAACGACGTTCGCGACGGAATTATTACCTACAAAATTGCTGCCCACGCGGCTGACTTGGCCAAAGGCTGGCCGGGTGCTCAAGTACGAGACAACGCTTTGTCGAAGGCGCGTTTTGAGTTCCGCTGGGACGATCAATTTAATTTGTCCCTTGATCCTGACCGTGCTCGCGAGTATCACGATGCAACCTTGCCCAAAGACGCCCATAAGGTCGCTCATTTTTGCTCGATGTGTGGGCCGAATTTCTGCTCGATGAAAATCACTCAAGACGTACGTGACTACGCAGCCAAGCAAGGAATGGACGAAAAAGCGGCGTTGGATGCAGGCATGGAAGCTAAGTCTGCGGAATTTAGAGACAAAGGCGCTGAAATTTACCATCAGCAATAGACTGTCGCGTTACCACCTGACCCAGGACCTAGGCCAAGCCAAATGATAAACAAGTTGTTCGACCTATTTATTGGCATTCGTCACCGTATTGCCGCGTGGCGGGAGAGCAAAGCGATTAAGTCGGGAGTCGTGTTGTTCCTGTTGCTGTTTTTGGTGACGAACGTTGTCTTGGGGGTGCGTTGGTCGCAAGAGCCTGAACCTGTGTTGCTTGCTCCACTGGCGATGGAGTCTCAAAGCGATGCTCCGCTTGTCACAGGTGTTGTTACCACTACCGCACTGATTTTGGTTGCTGAAACCCTTCTGGATAAGCCCGGGGGTTATCTCTCAAATGACATGACCCCACCTTCGGTTTTTCTAGACAACATGCCCAACTGGGAATACGGCGCTCTTACTCAAGTTCGTGATCTGGCGATTGTGCTTAGAAATGATATGAGTCGTTCGCAAAGCCAGTCGACGGAAGATCCGTCGTTGGCGATTGCAGCGCCCCAGCTCAATTTCAGCAACGACAAATGGATTTTCCCAGCGACTGAAAACCAATACCGCATCGGCATTGAAGAACTCAAAAAATATCGCAAACGCTTGAGCGACAAGGGAAATCCACAGGCGCAGTTCTATTCCCGCGCAGATAACCTCTCGAATTGGCTGGCGTTAGTTGAAAAGCGCCTCGGGGATTTGTCTGCACAGCTAAGCGCTTCGGTAGGCCAAAGGCGCATAGATACCAGCTTAGCAGGCGACCCGTCGGCAACTCAGTCGACGCCATCTGCAGCTGTGCAGGAAATTAAGACCAGTTGGTGGAAGATCGACGATGTGTTCTACGAGTCTCGCGGTGCATGTTGGGCGTTGGTTCATTTCCTTAAGGCAATCGAACATGACTTCCGTGACGTGCTAATCAAGAAGAACGCACTGGTCAGTTTGCGCCAGATTATTCGCGACCTAGAAGGAACCCAAGAAGCGCTATGGAGCCCTATGGTGCTCAATGGCTCCGGTTTCGGTACGTTCGCTAATCACTCTCTAGTGATGGCTTCTTACGTCTCACGAGCCAATTCGGCTGTGATTAACCTCCGCGAACTCTTAGCTGACGGTTAATCGCTTTAGTACCGGCACTTGCCGGCTAAAGCGCTTCGCTCGCGAACGCCTTGACTTGGCTGTGTGAGAGGCTGGCCTTTGCCTTCGTCTCTCTGCTTTCGGCATAGGATTGGTTTTTCCAGCTCTCGCTTTCGGTAGGTTGCTTGCAAGTAGCCAGTCGTAAGCGAGCCGCAGGTGGGCAATCATCAGGGTTTTCCCCTTAACTCGCATTACCTCGGTGCTGGTTCCCATCCTAAGAGAACCTATCTCTCGGAGTCTACAACTTTGGGTTGGCTGCTCCGTCTAACCGTTGCGCTGCGAGCGTCGCCGTGCCGGCTCTCTTAGTGTTGTTGCAACGTTCGGCATCGGGCTGCCTAACTTCTACAAGGACAGTGGCTTGTGGCGCTAGTGGCAACAAAAAAGCCCCGCACTAGGCGAGGCTTTTCTGAAAGAAGCTATGTGCGGCTTACTTGCCGAACAAAACCTCTACTCGACGGTTTGCCGCGCGGCCAGCTGAGGTGCTGTTGTCGCCAAACGGACGAACTTCGCCATATGCTTGCCTGGTTAGGCGGTCACCGCGGATGCCTTTGCCGATCAAGTAAGAAAGGGCACTGTCAGCACGTCTCTCAGATAGCTTGACGTTATAGGCTAATGAGCCCACGTTGTCTACGTGGCCAACTATTCTAGCTTTCGCCATTGGGTTGGTGCGCAGTAGCGCTGCAACCTTATCTAGTTTAGTAGTAGCTATTGGGTTGAGGCTAGACGAATCATTACCAAAGCGAACTGCATCGGCTCCAGCGAGATCTTTCAGCGGACATCCGCGTGAATCAACAAAGCTATTAGACGGTGTGTTAGGGCAGTTATCAGCAGTCTCAACTATGCCATCACGATCGCTATCTTTAGCAGGACGAGGCATTGGCTCAGGTTCGGCGGTTGCGATAACCGCTGGAGCTATCGAAGCGGGTTTAGGCTTGGCAACATCATTATTATCGCTAAACCAGTAAACAAGCCCAACTGCAGTCTCGAAATCTACGAAATCTTCAACGCCGGGTACGGATTCGAAGTCGTCTACACGACGAGCAACAACCTGAGTACGTAAGTCGATTTTGTTGCTTAGCTCAAAATCAAACCCAACGCCGAAACGCATCATCTGGTGACTTGAATCGCCTCCGCCAGCGAGGTCTGTTTTTACCTGTCCGCCGCCTAGCAAGGCAAACGCACGAGTCGGGCCATTGCTAAGTTGGTAGCGCAAATCAAGAATTGCGTCTTGCTGTCCTTTTGAACCGCTGGTGTTGACGTCAATTTGTTGCGCGCCCAGCTTCAGTTCAACCGATACGCGGTCGGTGAATTTCATTCCCAAACCAACGTGACCACCAAAGCCGTCATTAGCGCCTTGATCAGCAAAGCGTTCATGGTCTGTGGTTAAAAAGTGAACCGTACCAGTGGCGTAATACTTGCCAAGATCAGAGTTGGTGGTTCCTGCATTAGCAGAACTAGCAGCAGCAATAAGAGCAACAGATAGGATTACACGTTTCATAATTTTTTCGCCAGTTTGGTAAGTTAGCAGCGCTTTATTATAGAGACAGATTTGTTTAGATGCTAGGTACCACTGTTAAGTGTGGCCTCGTACACAAAAAAGCCCACTAAACCGAGGTAAAGTGGGCTTTTTGATATTCAATGGGCTATTGGTTAGCCTTTATAGGCATCCATAGCGCGCTGAATTTCTACTTTAGCTTCTGCAGCTCCGTGCCAGCCAGCAACTTTTACCCACTTGCCTTCTTCGTTGTCTTTGTAACGCTCAAAGAAGTGCTGTATTTCGTTTTTCATACGATCAGGAATGTCAGCCAGGTCTCGCATGTCTTTGTAATAGCCAGTGCTTACTTTGTCAGTAGGCACGCAAAGGATTTTCGCATCTAAACCGCCTTCGTCTTCAGTGTGCAAGTACGCAATTGGGCGACACTTGATCACTGAGCCAGCCACTACTGGGTATGGAGTCAACACCAATACATCAAC
>JBLHFB010000197.1:0-3465 GCA_047614865.1 Gammaproteobacteria bacterium
TGAATAGTCTCCTATTTTTTCTTTGCCATTTCCATGCGCAGCAAACGTGCCTCTAGGCGGGCGACGTCGTCGCGTAGCGTATCTACGCTGGCGGCAAAGGTGTCAATGTGTTCAGCGGCAACCACGTCGTTTCCTTGGTTCAACAGGTAATCTGCGGCGTTGCTTGCTGCCTGCTTAGCAGCGCCTTTACCGCCGCCAAAGAAAGAGCGTAACCCTTTGCCTATTTGGTAAGCAAACACGTCTCCAACGGCTTGCGAGAGCAACTCTTCCCAGTCGAAATCGACGCCGCGTAGCAAACCTTGGAATTTTTCAGCCGTCTGCATATCTCCCTTGATGGAAATGCCGCCTTTAAGCGCGGCGACTTGCTGGTTTTCAGCTAGCGCCATGCTTATAAGGTCGCCGACTGACGCCTCAATTTCGGCGTCTACTTTCGGCTGTGGATCAACACTGATCTGCACGCTGCTTTGATGAGGAATAAAATAAAAGGTAAGCCCGCTATTGCGGACTGTTAGCCCAATGACTTTGCCACTAAGCAACTGCGATTGTTCACGCGCTGTGGGATTAAAATCCAAATAGCGATTGAAGGCAATTTCTATTGCGCCAACTAAGGCGAGCCCTGGAGGAGGTGTGTTATTCATGCTGTGTCCTGCTGCGGACTAAAGTTTATAGCCGCGGTGTAGAGCAACAATTCCGCCGGTTAGATTGAAGTACTGAGTCCGGAAAAATCCGGCGTCGTCCATCATGCCTTTCAGGGTTTCTTGATTTGGGTGCATACGAATCGACTCGGCAAGATAGCGATAGCTATCTGGGTCATTCGCCACCAGCTGGCCCATCATCGGCAACAGCTTGAAAGAATATTGGTCGTATATTGGGCCAAGGCCGGGAGCGGTTGGCTTAGAAAACTCCAACACCAACAGGCGGCCACCTGGCTTCAGCACACGATACATGTCACGCAGTGCTTTATCTTTATCGGTTACGTTACGAAGGCCAAAGGCAATGGTTACCAAATCGAATTGATTATCGTCAAACGGTAGCTCTTCTGCGTTCGCTTGGCGGTAATCAATATTTCCGACAACGCCGCGATCGATCATTCGCTCTTTGCCGCGAGCAAGCATCGCTTCGTTGATGTCGGTCATCCAGACATGGCCTTTGTCACCAACGCGTTTGCTGAACGCATAGCTTAAATCGCCGGTTCCTGCAGCTACATCTAGCACTTGATCGCCAGGACGAACAGCGGCCATATCGACGGTGTATTGTTTCCAAATACGATGAATACCAAGTGACATTAGGTCGTTCATCACATCGTATTTGTCGGCAACCGCATCAAAAACCTTGCGAACTTCGCTGGCTTTCGCGTCTACGGGGACTTCTTTAAAGCCAAAGTGGGTGGTATCTGTCATGGGCTGTACTTAGTAACATTTAGTGCCGTGGATGGTGACGATGAGCCGCCTGGCTGGTGGCCTGCTTCGCTTAGTCGCCGCTGGTATGTATCCCAGTTTGCGGCGAAATTCAGCCCTAAATCATACAGCAGTTCCCAGGTGTATAGCCCAGTGTCGTGCCCGTCGTCGAAGCGCAGGCGGACTGCGTAGTTGCCGATCGGATCAATCGACGCAATCACAACCTCCTGCTTGTCGGGAACCAGCTTAGGCTCTGCCAAGCCGTGACCACGGACTTCTGCAGAAGGCGAATACACCCGCAAGTATTCAGCCGACATTGAAAACTGCTTGCCATCTTCAAAGCCGACTTCGAGCACGCGCGATTTGGCGTGGTAGTTAATACTGGTGGGGGTCATCTGGCTGGCCTTTAAAGAATATACTGGCTTAGGTCTTGGTCTTGAACCAGGTCACCCAGCGCCGCATCTACGTATTCGGCATCAACAGTGAGACTTTCGCCACCCCGATCAGACGCTTCAAAAGACAGGCTTTCAAGCAAACGTTCCATAACGGTGTGCAACCGTCTGGCACCGATATTCTCGTTGCTTTCATTTACGTCAAAAGCAATTTCAGCAATTCGATGAACGCCATCGGCAGAAAACTGGAGGTTTACTTCCTCAGTCTTTAGTAACGCCGTGTACTGCGTTGTAAGCGCCGCGTCGGGTTCAGTCAAAATCCGTTCGAAATCGTTGGTGGTCAGCGCTTCCAGTTCAACCCGAATAGGCAACCTGCCCTGCAGCTCCGGAATTAGGTCGCTTGGCTTGCTTAGGTGAAAGGCGCCAGAGGCAATAAACAAGATGTGGTCGGTTTTAACCATGCCGTACTTAGTGGTTACGGTGCAACCTTCAACCAATGGCAGTAGGTCGCGCTGAACGCCTTCGCGTGACACGTCCGCCCCGCCAATGTCTGAACGGCGCGCGACTTTGTCAATTTCATCAAGGAAAACGATCCCACTCTGCTCAACGCTTTTTACTGCACGTGATTTAATTTCGTCGTCGTTCAGTATTTTCGCGGCTTCTTCGTCGGTCAGCCTTTCAAGCGCATCCTTAACTCTAACTTTCTTACGCTCGGTTTTTGACCCGCCCATCTTCTTGAACAAACCCTGAAGCTGATCAGTCATGTCCTCCATACCCGGCGGGCCCATGATCTCAACACCCATTGGCGTGGCGACCAAATCTAGCTCAATTTCCTTATCATCCAGCTCGCCTTCACGTAATTTCTTGCGGAATTTTTGGCGTGTCACATTTTCTGCATCTGACGCATCTTGGCCAGGGATCTCTGCACGCGGCAGCAAGGCATCAAGCACGCGATCTTCGGCGGCGTCTTCTGCGCGATGACGGACCTTGGCCATTTCTTGCTCGCGGGTAAGCTTCACAGAAATATCGACCAAGTCTTTAATAATTGAATCGACTTCTCGGCCTACATAGCCAACCTCAGTGAACTTAGTCGCTTCTACCTTAATAAAGGGAGCGTTAGCCAGTTTTGCCAAACGGCGGGCAATCTCGGTTTTGCCCACGCCGGTTGGGCCAATCATCAAGATGTTCTTTGGCGTAATTTCGTTTTGTAGATCTAAAGGCACTTGCAGCCGGCGCCAGCGATTTCTCAACGCAATCGCTACTGCTCGTTTCGCAGCGGCTTGGCCAACAATATGCTTATCCAGTTCTTGGACGATCTCGCGGGGTGTCATTGGAGTGCTGTTCAAAATTCCAGCTCCTCGATGGTGTGGTTATGATTGGTGTAAATACAGATGTCGCCCGCAATCTTAAGTGACTGCTCAACAATGGTGCGCGCATCCAGATCCGAATTATCCAGCAGCGCGCGGGCTGCGGCTTGAGCGAACGGGCCCCCAGAACCAATCGCCATCAGATCGTCCTCTGGCTGAATAACGTCACCATTGCCGGTAATGATTAACGAATCTTTCTCATCAGCAACGCATAGCAATGCTTCCAAACGGCGCAGAGCGCGGTCAGTTCGCCAGTCTTTCGCTAATTCCACTGCGGCTCGCATTAGCTGGCCGTTGTGGGTTTCTAGC
>JBLHFB010000198.1:0-3431 GCA_047614865.1 Gammaproteobacteria bacterium
AACGAAGGACGTGAAGCGGCCGACGGTATTTTGGATTACCTAGGCGTCTCCTAGAGTCGAGTTCTAAGTGTTAAATGCGTCAAAAGGCCCGCTTAATGCGGGCTTTTTGCATTTCTAAATGGCGGCCTGGAGCCGCAGATAAAGCCGGCTTCTGGAGAGTTCGATGCCGTATTGGTCTAGATCTTCTACGGCAGGGCGTCAGTCAGGACAAACCCCGCTCGACTACTGATCTGATCTTAGGCTAGGCTCTTCGGTCTATAAGCCTGGGGTGGTGGTTGAAGCACGAACAGCGGCAAGCGTCGAGAGCAAAAGCAGAGCGGCGCCCGCGTTGTGTGCAGTGGCGGCGACCAAAGGCATATTAAGCCAAACCATAGCGATGCCAATGCTGAGCTGAACTGCCAGCGCGAGAGCAACCAGGCTACCTACTTGGTTCAGAACATCGTCGCGCTCTAGAAATTTTAGGCGAATCACCAGCATTGCTAGAACCAGTGTAGTCACAGCTGCGCCAATCCGATGCACCACTTGAATCGCGGTTCGGGCGTCATGGGCGAGGACACCGCCTTCGTAGTTCACTCCAAGGCCTCTCCAGAGTACGAAGCCTTCAGAGAAATCCATAGCCGGCCACCATTGAGACTGGCAGCTGGGGAAAGACGATCCGCAGGCAGTAGCAGCGTAATTTGTGCTGGTCCAAGCGCCTAAGAATGTTTGGACGACCAGTACAGCTAACGCAAAGCCAGCAAGACGACGCAGCTTGTACGCATTGCTAATTGAGCTCGGGCCAAAATAGCGCCCTTGAGTTAGCAATATCCACCACAGCAAACCCAGCGTACTCATGCCGCCAATTAGGTGCGCAGAAACGACTATTGGTTTCACCAATAGCGTCACTGTCCACATCCCGAGCAGGCCTTGGAATATCACAAGGCACAGCAGAATGAAGGGCGTCCAAACTGGCTGGGTAACATTTTTTCTGCGAAAAGCGGCGATGCCGCACATGATCAATATCAGAAAGCCAACGGCGCTTGCCGCGTAGCGATGGATCATTTCTATCCATGCTTTGTCTGGCTCGACGGTTTGGCCAAAAAGTGCTTCTGCTGCTGTCACTTCGTGGTGGCTATCGGGTACGCCGATATGGCCGTAGCAACCAGGCCAGTCGGGGCAGCCTAGTCCAGCGTCGCTTAAACGCACGAAAGCGCCAAGTACGACAACTATAAAGGTTAGGGCAAAAGTGAGTTTGCCTATGCGGTGAAACAGGCTGCTGCGGTCTCTAGATATTGTGTGTTGCATTGTTCTTTATCCTACCCGTGACACTTTTAATAGATGCTTGAGATCGTGCATCACATCGCTAGGGTCGGCGTCTTGTTGATACATCATCATCAAGTTGCCGAGCGGGTCGATAATGTAGAACTGATTGAGCGTATCGACGTCGTTACCAAAGAGCTCTGTTAGCGCGTTTTGGATGCGTGGGGCATCAGATGTCGACAAGACCGTAAGTCCAGAATGCTGCTCAGAGATTGTTTGTGAGAATTCAGGCGTTGGTAACGAACTAGTTAGTAGTAGGCCGTGTACCCGTTCCATTCTGCGACCTAGGCTTAGGCGAATCTGGCGCATTTTAAACAAGGTGTCTTGGCAGCTTGTATTGCAATCGCCGGGGGCGACAAACACCATCGTCCATGTGCGACGAACGAGGTCTTCGTCTGCAAAAGAATTTAATTCGACACTCGGATCAACAGAAACCGGCCGAGGCGGGTCAATGAGCTGACCTTTGTTTACTTCCGCTTGGAATGTTTCCGGGTCGGCTACAAAGAAGTAGATCCAAGCGCCAGCTAATGGGCCAAAAAAGAGTCCCGCCAGCAATAAAAGTGTTCTGCGACCGCGAGAGACTTTCTTGGCGGTTACTTCAGGATTTTGATTAGTCATTACGTTTCATATGTAGTACGAAAAACACCACTAAAACAGTCAACGCCAATGCAAACCATTGGAAGGCGTAGCCAAGGTGTTTCTCTATTGTGAGCGCCTGTGGTTGCCAGTCGCGCTCAAAGCCGTGAGGCTCGTTGGCGTCCAACCACAGTGTGTAGGGAGCAACAGGCTGCTTAAACAAGCTTTCCAGTTCCTCCAGCGACGGGTAGTTTACCACTTTTGGCCAGCCAGACGGATTGTCTGCGGTGGCAACAACTGCTTCTCCCATCCGCATTCCGGCTGCTGCGTGTGGTGCAATAACGCCTTTCAGTGTGACAATGTCAGAAGGAGTTTCCCACGCAGGCAGATCTCCGGGGCGGCCTGCTAGCCAGCCTCTGTTAATAAGATATAGCAGTCCATTGTCGATTTGCAATGCGCTGATCACTTCGTAGCCCGCCACCCCAGCCAACACTTGGTTGTCCAGCAGTATCTGCTTTTGGGTGTCGAAGCGCCCGCTCAGCGATACACTGTAGTACGGAATCGCGGCGTCGTTTTCAGCTAGCGCGGATAGTGGCGGGAAGGAATCGCTTTTAGCGAGCGACTCGGCTACTAGGTGTTTATGCTCAGCTCGATCAAGCTGCCAAACGCCCAGCCGACAGAACAAAGCAACAGTGCAGATGGTGAGCAACGCGATCCAAGGGTTAGGTTTTGAGAAGTGCATGGCGCCCTAGTGATAAAATAGTTCCTCATTTTACGCTATCAAACTAAGGCTACCGCCAATGATTGTAATCACCCCAATTAAATTACTGATTATTGCTTTGTTCTTGGTAATAACAGTCGCACTTTTCATCTCAGGCCGCGCAATTACCCAAGAAAAGAAACGCGATGATAACTCTGACGTTTTTCGTGCCTTGAGCTGGCGCGTTGGGCTTTCGCTGCTGACCTTTGCACTGCTTCTGGTCGCTATGTTTATGGGCGCGATCAAGCCTAATCCGACCCCCGGCTCGGAGAGTTATCCCACCCAAAGCCAACCCCAATTACCGGAGTAATCTAAATGCAAACTGAGCTAAGGCAACAGCTAACTGCTGAGTTTGTCGGCACGTTTATGTTAGTGCTGGCGGGTTGCGGCGCGATAGTTTTTAACGACATCTCGGGTGGCGCTATCGGCCACGCAGGCATAGCAGCGACTTTTGGTCTTGTAGTAATGACCGGAATCTACGCAGTGGGTGATACCTCCGGCGCGCACTTCAATCCCGCAGTTACGCTAGCGTTCGCGGCATCCGGGCGCTTTGCAAAACGCAAAGTGGCACCTTTCTGGGCCGCGCAGCTCGCTGGCGCGATCTTGGCCGCAGCGATACTCAAAATTTATGCACCAGAACATCAAACCTTGGGCGCAACAGTCCCAGCTATGGATGTTTGGCGGGTGGCTTTGCTGGAGTTGATTCTTACATGGTGGCTTGTAGTGGTCATTATGTCGGTCGCCACTGGTGCCAAAGAAAAAGGACTTTTTGCGGGAATAGCGATTGGAGCCACAG
>JBLHFB010000199.1:0-3431 GCA_047614865.1 Gammaproteobacteria bacterium
TTGTTGGCAAATGGTGCAGTGGCAGAACGCCCGAGCTAATGGCTGTGCATCGATGGCGAAGCGGCTTTTCTGGCATTCACAGCCGCCTGATTGTTTCAAATGAGTCACGATGGCTTGTCTCTCTTAGTGTTTATTATCGTCACTATACCGTGTGCTTGAGAATGCGTTGCGGCAACTCAATAAGATAGAATGGGCTGATCTATCGATTAGGCGATTAGTGCTTGGTAGCCCATAGGCTTCCCTTTAGGTTCGCAGGCTGGTTTCCCGCCAATTGGGCAGCGCCAGATGCTTTAGCTCGGTTTAGCGGTTTTGGAAAGCGGCGGCATGGCATGGGTGTGCCTGTCCCCGCGCTCATTGAATAGGTCGGTAGTCTGAGTGCTCACGCTTTATACGTCAGCATCGCTTAGCGTGGCGGATTGATAGATAATTACACCATGCCAAAACTACGAAAAGATATCGCCTGGTCGTTATACGACTGGGCCAACTCCGCCTTTGCCACATCGATCATGGTCGGCTTATTCCCGGTATTTTTTAAGCAGTACTGGGCCAAAGACTTAGCACTGGAAGAAAGTACCTTTTGGCTGGGGGCCATTAGCGCGGGATACGCAGCGATAGTGGCGGTGACAGCTCCTTTTCTTGGGGCAATTGCAGACAACCGTAATAGCCGTAAGAGTTTTCTATTCGCGATGATGCTGCTCGGATCGGTGGCGAGCTTGATGCTCGCTTTTATTGGCCCGGGCGCCTGGCCCTTGGCCGGTGCGGTGTTTGCGCTGGGTGGTGTGGGTTTCGCCTTGGGTAATGTGTTTTACGATTCGCTTCTGACTGAAGTCGCCACACCAGCCACAGTGGATAAAGTCTCTTCTCAGGGCTTTGCGATGGGATATTTAGGCGGCGGGATGCTGTTTATATTCCACATAATTCTACTAAGCAAGCCAGAACTCATTGGCGTTACCGAGAAAACCACCGTGGTTAAGCTGGCATTCGCTTCAGTTGGGCTTTGGTGGTTTGTGTTCGCGCTGCCGCTATTTTTCAAAGTTCCCGAAACCAAACGCCCAACGGAAGAATCGCGGGGAAGCATCGCGATGCTTAAAGCCACAGTAAAAGACATTGCCAGCCGCAAGCCGGTTTGGATGTTTCTAGTGGCGTATTTCCTGTTTATTGATGGAGTGAATACGATCTCGAAGATGGCCGTCGATTTTGGAATTAATCTCGGTTTCGGCACTGACAAGCTAATGGCGTCGCTTGTTGTTGTGCAATTAGTGGCGTTTCCGGCGACCTTTGCGGGTGGCTACTTGGCCGGCCGGTTTGGCGCTAAGCGCTGCTTACTCGCCGCTATCGGAATCTATATGGCGGTAGTTCTCTATGCTTTTAGTTTAAAGGCAGAGTGGCAGTTCTTCGTTATGGCAGGAATGATTGGCTGTGCGATTGGTGTGGTCCCGGCTCTTTCGCGAGCAGTCTTCACGCAAATGATTCCTCCGGGTAAGGCAGCAGAATATTTTGGTTTGTACGGTATTTTTGGACGTTTCGCGGCAATTTTTGGCCCGCTATTACTGGGCTGGATTACCGTCACCTTTAATAACCCACGGCTCGGTATTTTGTCCGTGGGTATATTGTTAGTGGCTGGGGCCGTCGTGCTCTGGTTTGTTGAGGTGCCTAAACGTCAAGACTTTGACGGGCCGCTTTAGCCTCACGCGTTTGAGTCGACCATTTATAGTTTGCGGGTAGTACCCATAAGGTCAGTAGCGTTGCCGAGATGAGTCCACCAACCATTACTGTTGCCAAGGGACGCAGCAGCTCTGCGCCAGGGCCGTCACTAAACATTAGTGGCAGCAATCCCACCACCGTCGTGGTGGCTGTGATCAATACAGGTCGTAAGCGGCCTGCGGCGCCGTCGATGATTGCATCGTAAGGAGTACAGCCAGCCTCGCGCTTTTGATTGATCGCATCAATCAGTACAACCCCGTTTAGAATCGACAGGCCTGCCACTGCAAGATAGCCAATCGCAGCAGGAACCGATAGCGGCAGCCCCGACCAAGCCAGTGCAAAATGCCCACCAATACCCGCTAGCGGCGCAATACCCATAACCAACAGCGCTTGGCGGAAACCGCCCAAGCTGTATCGTAAAGCGATCAAAATGACTAATGCAGCAATAGCACTGGCCCACGCTAAGCGGGTAAGTGATTGCTTCTGGTCTTGGTGTTCACCGGTGATAACAAAACGATAACCCGAGGGCAGGTTTAGTCTGCGAGTTAGTTCTTGGTCTAGGCGGCCGACCAGCCCGCTTAGGTCGCGGCTACGAGCGTTGACGCCAATCACCATTCTGCGCTCGCCGCGTTCGTGTCGGATCCATGCTGGGCCATCGTGCACGGTAATAGTCACGAGATTATCAAGCTGAATCCAATTGCCTTCGGCGTTGTGCAAGCCTAGTCGGGCAATAGACTGGGTTGAGTCTTTGTCGCTAGCTTGAAGCCCGACGACAATATCTATCCGTTGGTCGTTGCTCAGAATATGGCCGACAACTTGTTCAGAGAAGGCGTCGGAGACCAGCTTCATTACTTGGGCAACGGTGATCCCTTGCTGCAACAGAACGTCGCGGCGCGGCACAATTGAAATTCTTGGCTCGCTCGGGACTTCTTCCAAATTAATTCCGATCGTACCCGGCACCGATTTGATGATGTTCCCGGCTTGCTTGGTTAGCAGCTGAAGGTCGGCAATGCTGGGGCCGAAAATTTTCACAGCAATTTGAGCGCGTGTACCCGAAAGCATTTCGTCGACACCCGCAGCGAGGGGTTGGCTAAAGCGAAACTCTATAGAACGGAAAGCGGCGAGTTTACGCCCCATAACAGTGGTTAAAGCGCTTCGATTTGGAGCGCTGGTCCAGCTCTTGGTGTTTGCCAATCCCATAGTGATGGTGATTTCGGTGCCGTCAACATTTCGCGATATTTGGCTACTGCTATAAAGCACTTCAGGGAAGCTGATCAGAGTTTTTTCTAGTTTTGGCGCCAACTCAATTGCTTGCTGAATATCACTTCCCGCGGGGAGCTTAACTTGCAGGGACAGGCTCCCTTCTTCTAGTTCTGGAATAAACTCGGAGCCGGCGTGTGGCGTTAGCATCGCCAGAAGTAAGAGCACGACTACCAGTCCAACAATCCACCCACGGTGGGTATTCAGTACTCGTTCCAAACTCCTGCGGTAGCGCTGAATCATTTTTTGCATTGGCCGGTTTGAACGTGGTTTCACAGGGCGTTTGTAAACCAGTGCCGCGCCGGCAGGCAGAATTAGTAGGGCGGTTATTAGGCCGCATATTTGCGCTAGAACAACCGCAAAAGCAAGTGGTTCGAATAGTTTTCCACCTAATCCGTCCATTGTTAATAAGGGTAGAAATACGGTGGAGACCACAAACGCTGCAAATAAAACCGGACGGGCAACTT
>JBLHFB010000200.1:0-3423 GCA_047614865.1 Gammaproteobacteria bacterium
CTTCTAAAACGAACTCCGCTGCCTCTACCCGCGCACTCGGAAGCGTGCAGCGAATTTCCAGCCAGCTCATTTAAGGCTCGGCAGCAGAATATTTTCCAAATAATGGATATCTACGCCGCCTTTGATAAAGCCAGGGTCAGTGATGATGTCGCGATGAAGTTCGATATTGCTCTGGATTCCTTCAAGAAGAATCTCGGTCAGCGCGTTCTTCATCTTCGCGAGCGCGGCTTCTCGGGTGTCGCCAAAAGTAATTACTTTGGCGATCATCGCGTCATAGTGCGGTGGCACAACGTAGTCACGGTAAATATGGGTGTCTACGCGAACACCGGGACCGCCTGGCGAATGGAATCGGGATATTTTGCCGGGAGAAGGTATAAAGGTCCGAGGATGTTCGGCATTGATTCGACACTCGATCGAATGGCCTCTAATTTTGATGTCGTCTTGGGTGTAAGCCAAGGTTGCGCCACCCGCAACCAATAGCTGTTCGCGAACTAGATCGACACCGGTAATTTGTTCAGTAACTGGATGCTCTACTTGGATGCGAGTGTTCATTTCAATAAAGAAAAACTCGCCTTTTTCAAAAAGAAACTCAAACGTACCTGCGCCGCGGTAGCCAATTTTTTTACAAGCGTCTACACATTGTTTACCAATGCGCTGGCGCTGTTCTTCGGTGATTCCGGGTGCAGGGGCTTCTTCAGCCACTTTCTGGTGACGACGCTGCATCGAGCAATCGCGCTCTCCAAGGTGGATCGCGTTGCCATGGTTATCGCATAGCACCTGAATTTCAATGTGGCGAGGTGTTTGTAGGTACCGCTCAATGTAGAGCACGTCATTCGCAAACGCAGACTTTGCTTCTTGTGCGGTGGTGGCGATCGCCGCCAGCAGTTCAGATTCTTGCTTAACAACGCGCATACCGCGTCCGCCACCGCCGCCAGACGCCTTAACGATAAGTGGGTAACCCACTTCACGAGCGAGCCTTATGTTGCCGTCGTCATCTTTGTTGCGAATCGGGCCTTCAGAGCCGGGCACACACGGTACGCCAGACACGATCATGGCGCGCTTAGCGGCAACCTTGTCGCCCATCTGGCGAATAACGTCTGCAGTCGGGCCAATAAAGGTGAAACCACTGTTTTCTACGCGCTCGGCAAAGTCGGCGTTTTCCGACAGGAATCCGTAGCCGGGATGAATAGCATCAGCACCGGTTACTTCAGCTGCAGCGATTAACGCCGGCATATTGAGGTAACTTTCGGTGGAGGATGCTGGACCAATACAGAGTGACTCATCTGCTAATAACACGTGCTTGAGCTCGCGATCGGCTTCCGAATGCACGGCGACAGTTTTGATGCCGAGCTCGCGGCAGGCGCGCCAAATACGCAGGGCAATTTCGCCGCGGTTGGCAATTACTACTTTCTTAAGCATTGTTGGTCTGCCTCTAGCCGATCAGAAAAAGAGGTTGGCCGTATTCAACGGCGTGGCCGTCATTGGCGATGACTTCCAAAATCGTGCCGGCCACATCGGTTTCGATGGGGTTGAACATTTTCATTGCTTCAATAATGCACACCGTGTCGCCAACGCTAACTTTGTCTCCGATTTTTACGTACGGTTCCGCTTCTGGCGACGAGGAGTAATACATGGTGCCCACCATCGGCGACTTAACAAGGTTGCCGACCACATCTGGACCAGCAGCTGTTGCTGGTGCCGCGGTTGTTCCGCTCGGAGGGCAAGGCGCAACGTTTACTGTTGCTGGTGCAGCTGCTGCAGCCGCTGAGTAGCGCGTGATGCGCACTGAATCATCGCCTTCGCTAACTTCAATTTCAGCTAGATTTGACGACTCAAGTAGCTCAATCAGTTTTTTAACTTTACGTAAATCCATTAGATTTAAACCCTTAAGAAAGAGGAGGGGAAATTTTTTGAAGGGCAGCTTGCAGTGCAAGCGAATACCCCTGAGTGCCCAAGCCGCAGATCACGCCTTCGGCTATATCGGATAAATAGGAATGTTGTCGGAATGATTCGCGCTTGTGCACGTTGGAGATATGCACTTCGATAAATGGGATATTCACGCCGAGCAGCGCATCACGCAATGCAACGCTTGTGTGTGTGAATGCGCCGGGATTAAACAAAATGTAGGCTGTTCCATCAGTGCGCGCAGCGTGGATACGGTCTACGAGCAGATGTTCCGCATTGCTCTGAAAGCTATCAAAGCCAATGCTTTCGGCGTCGCACAGTGATTCCAAAACAGAATTAACGTCAGCTAGCGTTTGATGGCCGTAAACATCAGGCTCACGGGTTCCTAGCAGGTTTAGGTTGGGGCCATTTAGAACAAGGATTTTTCTCACTTTTAAATACCGAATCAGCGTTAGTTCGCCGACGTTGCCTGCATGTTGGGATAGATTTGACTACTTTAGCGGTTTACTGGGCGGTGTCAAGAATCGTAAGTGCTTGTTTCCAAGCCCTGGTGTGGGATATCGAAGGGGCTGCGCGGAGATTGGCCTGTGGCTGGCGAACCGAATGGCGTAATCGATGACCGTTTGGTCTGAGTCGACAACGTGGCCATCGCTGCGTTGTGGCGGGCAATGTCTATCGGATAGTTGTTGGGGGATCCCACATAGGCGGGGGAATTCAACCCCGTTTGGCGCGTAGTGTCTACTTGACCCAGGCTTGGAGAGTCTCTTCGTCCAATTCGCCAATCACTCGGTGGATAACCTTGCCGTCCGGTGAGACTACTACCGTGTAGGGCAGGGCGCCGCTGGCATTGCCGTGTTCCATGCCAACCTTAATGGCGTCTGCTTGACCGACGAGGTTGATGTAGTTGATGCCAATTTCGTCGGAAAACGCTTTAACGGCGTCTGCGTCGTCGAGGGCGATACCAACAACTTGAAAACGGGGGTTCTGTTTAGCGAAGTCGATGAGTAGCGGAATTTCACGGCGGCAAGGTGGGCACCAAGTTGCCCAAAAGTTAAGCACTATGGTTTTGCCTTGCCACTCGCTGGAACTGCGTGGGTTTCCGTCGACATCGTTGAGTGTGAACGGTGTTGCTAGTGCAGGCTGGTCTGCTGTGACTAGGTCGTTGTCGCTTGCAGCGTTGAATTGCTGCGAGAGCATAAAGCCGACAACGAGTGCTGCAATGCACGCTATCGCAAAGGCGAGGTTTTTCACGGAATAGTACTTATCACTTTGAGTAGTTTCGCCGAGTCTACCTTGCCTGTGATGCGGGCCTGAATAATTTCGTTTCCGCTCTGGTCAAAAAAGACAATAGTCGGTGGGTTTAATACCGCTAGTTCGCTCTTGAGGTGAATGTCTACCTCATCATTCTCTGTGACGTCGGCTTGCAACAATTTGAAGCGAGACAATGCCTGTTTTACTTCAGGATCGGTAAATACTTTTTCTTCCATCACGCGGCAGGGAATACACCAGTCTGCATAA
>JBLHFB010000201.1:0-3401 GCA_047614865.1 Gammaproteobacteria bacterium
AACGTCGCCTTCTGAATAAATGGCCACCGTATGAATGCCCATTTTTGAAGCGGTACGCATAACGCGTCGTGCTATTTCGCCACGGTTTGCTACCAGTAGGCGTTCTATATATTTCACAGTCATTTTTAGAATTACCTACTTAGAAGCGGAAAGAGCCGTATTTCTCGGCTCCTTTAACGTCATTTGAATGGGTGGCGGAAAGCGCCATGGCCAATGCCTCACGTGTATCGCGTGGATCAATGATGCCGTCGTCTTTTACTCGCCCGGTGGCGAACTTAGCTAGCGAGGTGTACTCCTGATACGCCGCCGCCTCTGCAACCAACTTGGCTTCTTTCTCTTCGTCGATTTCGATACCTCTAGCCGCAGCTTGGCCTCTACGTACAAGCGACATAACGCCAGCAATTTGCTGTGGTCCCATTACTGCGATCTTTGCGGTGGGCCAGAAGAACAAGAACCGCGTGTCAAAGCTGCGGCCCGACATTCCATAGTTGCCCGCACCATAGCTCGCGCCAACAATCACCGAGATATGCGGCACAGCGGAGTTGGAAATAGCGTTAATCATTTGGCTGCCGTGCTTAACAATTCCGCCTTCTTCATACTGCTTGCCCACCATATAGCCGGTGATGTTGTGTAGAAAGATCAGCGGAATATCACGTGCGTTGCAGAGCTGAATAAATTGAGTGGATTTCTGAGCCGTTTCAGAGAAGATCGGACCGTTGTTGGCTAGTATCCCTACGGGGAAGCCGTGGATATGAGCCCAGCCACATACCATCGATGGGCTGTAAACGGGTTTGAATTCCTCAAACTCAGAGCCATCCACAATGCGGGCAATGACTTCACGTATATCCAGTGCCGCTTTCAAGTCTTTAGAGACCATTCCAAGTAGCTCTTCGCGGTCATATAAAGGCTCGTCAAACTCAACCTTGGAAGGGCCGGGGCCTTTCTTAGTCCAGTTTAGGTGGGCAACGATGTCACGTGCCATACCAAAACCTTCGGTCTCATCCTCTGCAATGTAATCCGCTAGGCCACTCTTGCTGGCATGCATATCGGCACCGCCAAGCTCTTCGGCTTTGGCAATTTCGCCAGTCGCCATGCGTAGCAGCGGTGGGCCAGCCAAAAACACTTGAGCGGCTTTCTTAATGAACACGGTGTATTCAGAAAGCCCCGGCATATAAGCACCACCAGCAGTTGAGCTACCGCATACGACTGACACGGTTGGAACGCCCAGCTTCGACAGCTCTGTTATCTCATGAAATAGACGACCGGTATCTCCAAAGTGATTCAAGTCACTCCTCAGCAACCATTCGGGATCAATTCCTTGTCCACCTCGACGTAAGTCGCCGCCAGCAGATTCGATAATTTGGATGTAGGGGAGACGGTTCACACGTGCAAGCTCCAGGGCACGCATCATCTTCATCCAAGAGAGTTGGGTCATCGCGCCTCCCATGTCGGAAGGGTCATGCGCCATAACAACGCACTCAACGCCAGATATCACACCAATCCCAACAATCGCGCCTCCGCCCACTTTATAGTGGGTCATGTAACCAGCCATTGGGCTGATTTCCATAAAGGGCGAATCGGGGTCTAGTAACTTGGCGATGCGTTCGCGGGCGGGGAGCTTGCCCTTGGCAATAAGGCGGTCAATGGCTTTCTGGCCACCCCCTAATTTGCCTTCTTCTTGAATAGCGTCGATTTCAGCAAGCGCTTCAATCATATCTTCGCGGTTTTTCACAAAGATCTCTGAACGCGTATCGATGGATGTCGATAGCAATGGCATGGCTGTCTCTCTTAGAATTATCGTGTTGTTACTATGCCAGCGGCGACGCGGACGTTGTCTCAAAAATGCTACTAACTTACCCGAGATTAAGTTGAAAATAAAGTCGCTACTGAATCGCCGTCTCAGCCTACTACTAAAGCGTGAATGTGAGAGCGTATCTTGCTTGGTATAACGGCAAAAATGGTGCTAATCTCGAAGCTTGCGTAGCGACCTTACCGAGAATTTAATTGGAGATAGAGCATGTCAGATGCCACCTTATATATCGTTGACCGCGGTGTGGCCACCATCACGCTTAATAGCCCAGACGAGAAGAACTCCTTGTCGGCTGCGCTTACTAATTCACTTGGCGACAACCTGAAAGCGGCACAACAAGATGATTCGGTCCGTGCCATTGTTCTGACTAACGTGGGCAATACATTTTGTGCTGGCGCTAACCTCAAAAATCCTAATGGTCAAAAGCCACGCTACAATCTAGTGGATATCTTCATGTTAATGATGAATAACCCCAAGCCAATTGTGGGTCGAATTAACGGCCACTGCATGGGCGGCGGTGTGGGTTTGGCGGCGGCATGTGATTTATCAGTGATAGCCGATGACAGCAAAGTCGGCTTCACCGAAGTGCGTATTGGCGTAGCGCCCGCGATAATCTCAGTAGTTTGTTTACCCAAAATGCGTCGCGCTGATGCAATCGAGCTAATGCTGGGTGGCGAGAAAATTGCCGCTAGCAAAGCTGCAGAAGTCGGGCTACTTAACTACGCTGTTCCTGCTGAAGAAATTGATTGCAAGGTAAGTGAGCTGGTTGCCAAGTTGGTTCAAGGTGGGCCAAACGCGATGGCCGCTACCAAGCAGCTAGTCTACAAAATCCCGAGTATGGAGTTGGATGCGGCTTACGGCTGGACTGCCGACTTATCTGGAAAGCTATTCCGCTCTGACGAAGCCACCGCAGGTATTAGCGCCTTCCGTAATCGCGAGAAAGCGCCTTGGGTGCCTGAGTAACCAGCTGGGGTGTTCGGTTGCCCGTTTATCAGTTCGCTAGTGTTCATGTCGCACAACGCGGATAGACTGTCATTTTGGGTCGCCGTCTAACACGGTGTGCGCCCGTAAACTTTTAGCTTGGTACTTTGAAAATGGATATGTTGATCGGCCATCTAATCGTTTCTTTGATTTTCATCGGCATGGCGTGGATTTTCTATCGCTCGGATAGAAAGTCACCAACCACTAGGGTTTCGGCGTTATTCCTTGGACTAATTGGTGCCGCGGTGCTTTGGCGCTTGTGGACCAAGTTGCCACTGATGGACGACTGGCAAACTGCAGGCAGCATCATTGCTCGAAGCTTGGACGCTCTTGCCACTTTTGTAGGAATTGAGTGGGTTAGGCGGGTAGGCGAGATGGTTGCCGACCAAGAAGGTCGACGTTGGGCTGGTGGCATCATGGAGCGCTTTGCCCAAGCTCTGGTTGTGGTTTATTGGGTTCTGGTGATGATCTATCCAGAGCTGAAACCAATCAATTTATTCCTTGTGTTCTCGGCCCCTGATGAGGTCTTCCATCTTGCCTTCTGGATACATTTCATCCCGCAGCAGCTGGCTTTGTGGCTGACTGGATTGTCGATCCTAATCACAGTTCG
>JBLHFB010000202.1:0-3398 GCA_047614865.1 Gammaproteobacteria bacterium
TGGTAATTCATTCTCAGATCAAATTAGCCACTCTCGCTATATAGATGAAAGCCGGTCATCTGATCGAAGGCCAAAGATAGTAAACAACTGGCGGGAAAAAGTGAACCGATCCACACGCAAGCCAGCGGTTATTTGGGCAACCGTCAGTTTGCGACGGCCGCTTGGGCGCTTCTTTTTCAACTCAAACCCGATCCCACATCAGCAGTCGCGAGGTCAACATTCGCCACAAAGATCTTGGCTGTCAGCTCGTTCAAAATTTTGCTAGAAACAGAGCGAAAAGACCGCGAATAGTCGCGAGCGAGCGTGACGCGTTGCAACAATATTCTTCTAGATATGGCCCCCATCGCCCCGCTAGCTACTTGTATTAGCGCAAGTTACTTGAGCCAATAACCGGAGCGGAGAGGCCCGTTTTAACAGTCGTTAACGTGCCGTAGCGCGCCCCTCTTGACGGCTGTCTGAATTGACAAGATTTAACCGGCGCCAAGACCGATTTTAAAAGGATGCGCGCATTTCAATGCTGATTTGCGAAACCCCTATTGGCGAAAATCCCTCAAAATTAGCGCTGAAATACTAACGAATATTGAGCTGAAAAGACCAATCAGAGCCACCTTAGGCCGACAGCACGGGCCATTTCGCGATAATTTCTCCGCCCCGATAGGAGAGCAAGTCGCCGAACTGGAGCATAACGTGCTCGCTTTGAGTTGGACGAAAGAACACGTGATCTCCCACTGCAACCCGAACGGAGCTCGAGGCGTTGACCATTTCTTGGTTAGTGCTTCGTCCGTAAACACTACTGAGCTGCAACCCCGGGGGCTGGTAAGGCGTCGCTTTCCAGTGCCCGCCGTAGACAAATAGGGTTTGCGCTTGATTTATATCCCACCAGCTCAAAAACTTTCCTGCCGAGTCAATCCCCGGCAGCTTGAGCCCCTCAGATGCCTTAAGGACAGGAGTTGCTATATATAATGCCGGCTCGTGAACATCGAGCGTCTCGATATCGAAATCTGTAGCTTTCACAAGAGCAGAGCCTACCGAGATGTCATTTGCCAAACCGCGGCCTTCATACAGGCGGTAAGTTGGGCTGCCCGCCGCGTTGAGTGTCAGATTGTCATGCCACAGAGCGGCAAAATTGGCTTTGCAGTAGTCCACGCGCGCTTGATAGATACTCAAGGCCGCATCCAAAAGATCGGAAGGCGTCCCGACAAAACTTGGCAGTTTGGCGACATGGGGGTCATAACCCATGAATCCAGCAAACTCTAACGCGTTCGGGTGATCCTGGATTGTCGCTAGAATCCGCCCTAGTTCTTGGTTGTTTTGCACGCCACCACGATGCAAGCCAACATCAATTTCTACATTTAGCCTAAGTTTCTTTCCAACAGACTTAGCAAGTTCCAGATACTCGAGCGCTCGGTTTGGGGTATCAATTAGCCACTGAAGCTGGGTTTCAGAATCAAAGGGTCCGCCGTGCTGCTGGTAAAAGATTTTGGCGGCCTGAACCGGCATCGGCTTGCCCATCAATATGTCCGATTTAGGCATTAACGCAGCAAGTCGATTTAAGAATGGCTGATGAAATACCATGATTCGATTAGTTTCGGCGCGCTTCGCTACGTATTGAATCAACTCGGGTGACGGAATCGATTTGGCAACCACTCGAAAATTCTTATCGGGACCAATCGACTGTGTGATCAGGTCGATATTTCGATCAAGCGCATCAAGATCGACGACCATCGAGGGAACCCACGGCCCATTCTTCTGAAGCACGCCGTTAAGCTTCTCGAAAAATGGAGCGTACTCGCCGCCATTATCAGTAGGCCGCACATACCAAGCTGCAGCAGCGGTAAGCCCGGCTGCCCCTATAACAAATTGCCTACGGTTCATTTTACTACTCAAGCTTTAAAGCAAGTTCTGTCGCTAGTTTAGATGTGATCGCATAAATGCTTAGCTGGGGGTTAACGCCCAAGCTAGTGGGGAAAAGTGATCCGTCGAGCACCGACAGTCCGCTTAATTGATGATGTCCGCCCGCGCTATTTACAACTGAGATACGAGGATCATCGCCCATCGCACAGCCGCCCATCACATGCGCACTGAACAGCGTCACTTTGAACTTACGGTATTCAAAATCATTAATCGCAGCCTTAGCTGCATCCCAACTATTGTATTCACTAGCCTCCAGATGGCTTGGAATCACGCTTTTAGCACCCGCCGCAAACTGAATTTCAGCCATGCTTAAAAATGCACGTCGCAGCCCATCCATAGTGAAATCTGATAGCTCGTAGTCGAGTACAGGTGAGCCACTGCTATCAATCGACACTTGGCCACCTGGACTTTGCTCGTGAAAGCCGTCGCGCATTAACGCCAACATCTGTTGCGCTTCTGGTAAGCGCGTCATACGTTCTGTAAGAATCTGCCCTTTGCCACCGAATGACATGGACGTTAACCCTGGCAATACCGGAGCAGCCTCAAGCTTGTATCCCATCTCGTCTGCTGCGTCGTTCCACAGGAACTCATCGCTATAAACTGACTGAGGCGCACCCCAAAAACCGTCAACCTTCTTGCCCATCATCCCGAGACTCACGTTGACTGGGTGAATAGTGGTTCGCGCGCCCAAGGTTCTATATGGATCAGGCAGTTCGGAGCGAAGCATTAACGCCGGATTATTCATCGCGCCACCCGCAAGAACATAATGTTTTGCTTTTATGGTGAGTTTCGCCCCAGTCGGAGTTTTCGCGTCGGCCTTCAATGGGCGGGCAAGCAGGCTAGTTACCTTTTCCCCATCGTGCTCGATGCGTTCAGCTTTTATGCGGTGGATTAAAGTTGCGCCCTTTTGCAAAGCCGCAGGTATACGAGTAACCAACATCGACTGCTTCGCATTGGTGGGGCAACCTAGACCGCAGTAACCCAAATCCCAGCAGCCCTTAACGTTACGCGGGATAACGGCGTAGTTATAGCCGAGACTTTCGCAGCCACTGGCTAGCGCTGCGTTGTTTTTATTTGCTGGGGCCGCCCATGGAGAAATATTTAGCGCCGCTTCGTTTTGTTCAAACCAGGGCGCCAGTGTTTTGCCATTCAATCCCGAAACGCCATGCACTTGTTCCCAGTGATGCAGCGTATTGTCGGGTGTTCGTAAACTGGTAGTCCAGTTAACCGTTGTGCTTCCACCTACTGTCCTACCTTGGAAGATGGCGACAGCCCCATCAGATGTCGCACGACCGCCGCCCTCTTGATACAGCTCAGCGTAAGCCCTTGCTTCGTCGAGCTCTTTGAAATGGTCGCTCGTATTGAGCGAGCCTGCCTCTAAGATTAGAACTTTGAGTCCTGCCTCAGCAAATATATTCGCCGATGTCGCGCCGCCAGCTCCGCTACCTACCACTACCACGTCAGCTTCGATAGTTTGGTCTTTG
>JBLHFB010000203.1:0-3372 GCA_047614865.1 Gammaproteobacteria bacterium
TTGTTGTTTTGGGTTACCTAGGTTTTGAACCAGCTACTCCGCGTAACACCGCAATCGCACAGGTTTGTACGGTGATCTACTTTGGGTTCTTCCTGTTAATGCCTTGGTATTCCAAGCTGGGAACCGCTAAGCCAGTGCCTGAGCGCGTAACCGGGTATGAGAAATGATTAAGTCATTACAAGCATTAGCATTTGCCCTGGTTGCTGGCGGCGCAGTCGCCGCTGGCGGAGGCGTGCACTTAGATTCGGCTAACATCGATTCGGCTAACAAAGCTTCGTTGCAGCGTGGAGCACAGCTTTATGTGAACTACTGCCTAGGTTGTCACTCGCTTAAATTCCAACGTTACGGCCGTATGGCTGATGACTTAGATATGAGCCGCTCGCTAGTCGAAAAGAATATGCTCTTCGTAACTGGCAGCAAGGTAGGCGATACCATGGAAATTTCCATGCCCGCCCGTCATGCCAAAGATTGGTTTGGTCAAACGCCGCCAGACCTAAGCTTGATCACTCGTGAAAAGGGTGTGGACTTCGTCTACAGCTACCTCACCACCTTCTATTTGGACGCTACTCGTGAGACTGGCGTTAACAACGCTGTTTTCCCTGCTTCTTCTATGCCGTGGATTATGTGGAAACTAGAAGGTTGGAAGAAGCCCATCTTCGAAGAGCACACGGTTGTCGGCGAAGATGGCGAAGACAAAGTTGTTGATGAGATTGTTGGTTACGAGCAAGTTAGCGACGGTGAACTGTCTCCAGAAGGGTTTAAGACCGCAATGCGCGATCTAACTAACTTTTTGGACTACACCGCAGAGCCGATTCGTAGCTATCGCCAATCTCTTGGCATTAAGGTTATTTTCTACTTGTTGATTTTGCTTGTTCTAAGCTACTTCTTGAAGAAAGAAATCTGGCGCGACGTTAAATAGTCTCGGCAAAATAACAAATGTTTTAAGGGCTGGCCTATGTGGCTGGCCCTTAATCTTTCAAGGAACTAAAAAGATGTCTAATGCAGAATCAAATATCGCCGTTCAAGGTATGAAGCTTTTCTCACGCCCATTGTGTGCAGACAGTCATCGTGTACGTTTAGTGTTGGCCGAAAAAGGCATTAACGTTGATATCCACGAAATTGAAGGCGACGAGTTGCCCCAATCTCTAGTTGACGTAAACCCTTACAACTCGGTTCCGACCTTGTCTGATCGCGATATGGTTTTATACCATCCGCGCATCATCATGGAGTACATCGATGAACGCTTCCCGCATCCGCCGCTTATGCCGGTTGATCCGGTATCGCGTGCGTCTCGCCGTTTGGCGCTTCATCGTATTGAAGAAGACTGGTACAGCTTGATTCCTGATTTGGAAGGCAAGCCAGACCGTAAGCAGAGCAAAGCTAAGAAGGAATTGCGTGAGGGATTAACAGCAGCTGCCGATATTTTCGCGCTTAAGCCATATTTCCTAAGTGACGAAATGTCGTTGGTTGATTGCACCTTAGCACCCCTATTGTGGCGCTTGCCGCGTTGGGGTATTGAGTTGCCGAAAGAAGCGAAGGCAGTGACTGACTACGCGGCGCGTATCTTCAAAACCGAAACTTTCCAAGCTAGCTTGACCGAAGATGAGATAGAGATTCGCCTTTAGCGAGCGACTGCCATGCTGACCTCACGGACCCCGTATTTGCTGAGAGCGATCTATGAATGGATTGCTGACAATGACCTAACCCCTTATGTGCTAGTTGACGCTGGCGCCGACGGGGTGGAGGTTCCAGCGCATGTGATTCAAGATGGCAAGGTCGTTCTGAACATATCGATGAACGCAGTTCGAAATTTGGAATTGGGAAACCAGTATGTTTCGTTCAGCGCACGTTTTGCGGGTAAGGCAGAACAAATTCTGGTTCCGATAGATGCTATTGAAGTGGTTTACGCTAAGGAAAACGGCGTAGGAATGGCTCTCAGTGCAAATACCGATTTGCCGCCGGAGCCAGAAGGGCCGTCGCATGACGATGACAGTCCGGCGCCGTCACCTCCATCGAAACCTCGGCCTTCTCTACGAGTAGTGAAATAGCTTAGTAAGAACGTCGCCTTGAGCGACGTTTTTTTTGGGCGGAGCTAATCGCCGAACGGCAACTAGTAAAGAATAAAGGCGAGTCGGCCGATAAGCCGGGTTTTGTCGTGGACAACCATTCATCTGTGCGCCGCGTCACCACGTGCATCAAGCGACCTACCCGGAAGCGCAGGCGGACAACCTGTCGAGACGAATCTCATACTTCCCTATTTGGTCTTGCTCCGGACGGGGTTTACCCTGCCACCGAATGTTGCCACCGGCGCGGTGGGCTCTTACCCCACCTTTTCACCCTTACCTGTGCCAAGCGAACTTGGCCATCGGCGGTTTAGCTCTCTGCTGCACTTTCCGTAGGCTTACGCCCCCCAGGCGTTACCTGGCGTCCTGTCCTATGGAGCCCGGACTTTCCTCCCGCTATTACTAGCGCGCGGTTGTCTAGCCGACTCGCGGGGCGGAGTATACGGGTTAGTGTTGCCGCTAGGGTCGGTTTATTGTTGTCTAGTCTGAGTGAGCTAGTTTGTATAGCTCTTTGCTGTCGGCGCCGGTCAGGCTGGCTGCCAATTTGGCTGCTTTGCGCGGTGGTAGCTCAGTCAATAGCGTCCGCATGACAGTTTCCGCATCGAGCGCTGATTGACTACTGGGTGCAGGATTGCCTTTAATGCAGATAACGAACTCGCCGCGTTGGTGGTTACTATCTGCCGAGACCCATTCACAAAGTTCTGACAGTGGTGCGCGAACGATTTGTTCGAAGGTTTTGGTGAGCTCGCGGGCGACGCAGGCTTCTCGACCGGGCCCGAATGTTTCTCGCATATCGTTAAGTGTTGCAACAATGCGGTGTGGTGCTTCATAGATAACTGTAGTGCTGGGCGAGTTCACAAAGGTCGACAATCGCTTGCGGCGCTCTCCGCCCTTTGATGGAAGAAACCCCTCGAAACTAAAGCTGGTGTCAGAAAATCCGGCGGCAGAAAGGGCGGTAATTACTGCGCAGCAGCCCGGCACAGGAACAACTTGTATGCCGTTGGCGTGAGCCAGTTCAACCAACGGCTGCCCGGGATCGCTAATTAGTGGTGTGCCGGCGTCACTAATGATCGCGATTGAGTCTCCATTTTTTAGTTGTTCAATGAGCGCCTCACTTCTGCTACGTTCGTTGTGCTGGTGCAGAGAAATAACTTTGGTGCTGATGCCGAAGGCATCTAACAGTCGACGACTATGCCGAGTGTCTTCAGCGGCAATGAGTTGCACCAGCTTTAATACATCTTGGGCGCGAGGGCTGAAATCGGCTAGGTTCCCGATCGGTGTGGCGACAATATAGAGCACGCTGATATCC
>JBLHFB010000204.1:0-3366 GCA_047614865.1 Gammaproteobacteria bacterium
TCTACGATATTTTGCGGCTACAAACTGTCGCCATTGGAGAAGGCGATATGATCAATCCAATATATGCCTCGTGTTGTGTGCCACTCATGTTTCATCCGGCTCGAATTGCGGGGCGTAGCTACTGGGATGGTGGAATTTTGGATCGTCCCGGCCTGGCTGGGATGCCAGAAAACCTGCCGGTGCTATATCACCACTTAGGATCGCGCTCGCCGTGGCGCGGTAAAGAGGGGCCGCAAACCGTTATTCCCCAGCGACCGGATATGGTTTCTTTAACGATGAGCGAGCTGCCAAGGGTGTCGCCCTTTATGCTTGATGCCGGCCCTATTGCTTGGCAGTTGGCATACAACAATACTCGCCGAGCTTTAGATCAAGCGGTTCCAGCCAATGCACTGATATCTCTATGATCCATATCGTTTTTTGGCAGCCACAAATTCCGCCTAATACCGGTAACGCAATTCGCCTGTGCGCCAATACGGGCTTTAATTTGCATGTAATTCATCCGTTAGGGTTTGACCTGTCGGAGCATGCGGTGCGCCGCGCGGGAATGGATTACGCTGAGTTGTCGGTATTAACCGAGCACGAAAGCTACCAAGATTTTTTGGAAGCGGTTAAACCGCGCAAGGTCTGGGCTGTCGAAACCTTTGGTACTGGGCGCTATAGCGAAGCAGCAATTGAAGCAGGCGACGCACTAATCTTTGGCCCAGAAACAGCGAATCTCGGAAAAGAAGTGGTCGACAGCCTGCCCGATGAACAGATTCTACGGATTCCAATGAGAGAAGGGGTTCGGAGCTTGAATCTGTCCAATGCGGCGGCGGTTGTGGCCTATGACGTTTGGCGTCGTTTGGGCTTTGAGGGTGGGGTTTAGGCTGGGGCCCAATAGCGCATTTCGGCAGGTTCAATGCGAACGGGCGGAGTGTGCTGGCTTTTATATGAGGCAAACCCAACCACCCTTCGGACTGAGCCTGTTGAAGCCCCGCTACCAAAACTAACTTCTCAAGTCACCCAGCGCGAACGGAAGAAAAGAAACCTTAAGGCGCGGGCAATAACTACCTACAAAACCCGCCAAGTAGTGCCGGCCTGCCCATCTTGAATCTCAATATTCATTGCTGCCAACTCGTCACGAATGCGATCGGCTTCAGCCCAGTCTTTACTGGCTCGGGCATCTAGCCGGCCTTTAATCAGCGCATCAATTTTAGCCTCGTCAACGCCGCTGCTTGCCTTGCCCATCGCAAACCATTCTTCTGGAGTGTGCTCAAGAATGCCGAGTATGGCGCCTGCTCCGAGCAAGGCTTTCTTTGCGGCACGCTTTTCGTCAGATGAGATCGCATTGTTAGCGTCTTTAGCCAAAGCAAACATCTCAGCGAGCGCTTTCGGGGTGTTGATATCGTCATGCAATGCATCGACAACTGACTGAGGTACATCGGTCAGTGAAATGTCGCCCACTTCTTCGCCATATACCGTGCCGAGCGCGCCATAGAGCTTGTCGAGTTTGCGTCGAGCATCATCTAGCGATTCGTCGGACCAGTCGAGTGGCTGACGATAATGCGCGGTTATCAACGCCAAACGGATTGCCTCACCCCGCGCTTCTTTGATCAAGTCGTTAACCAGCAATACATTGCCAATTGATTTCGACATTTTCTCGGAGTTAACGTTTACAAAACCGTTGTGCATCCAAAAATGGGCGTACGTTTTGCCGCCACTAGCGCAGGTGCTTTGCGCCAGCTCGTTTTCATGGTGCGGGAAGGTCAGGTCATGACCGCCACCGTGGATGTCGATGGTTTCACCAAGGTGGGTTTTGGCCATCGCAGAACATTCAATATGCCAGCCGGGTCGGCCACGTCCCCACGGAGAATCCCAGCCCGGGGTTTGATCGTCGGAAGGTTTCCAAAGCACAAAGTCACCCGGGTTTTTCTTGTACGGCGCCACTTCAACTCGGGCGCCAGCAAGCATTTCCCGCGTGTCGCGTTTGGATAGTTGGCCGTAGTCCTCAAATGAATTTACATCAAAAAGCACGTGGCCTTCTGCGGCGTAGGCGTGGCCCTTTGCAATCAGGGTTTTCGCCAGCTTGATCATTTCAGCTATGTGATCTGTAGCCTTGGGCTCCACCACGGGATTTTGAACACCTAGGACGCCCATGTCGGCGCGGTAAATGTCGGCGAATTTCTCGGTAATTACCGAAATTTCCACGCCTTGATCTAATGCCGCCTTGTTTATCTTGTCATCAACGTCGGTTATATTGCGGACGTAAATCACGTTTGTGTAGTTATACTGCAAAACGCGATAAACCATATCAAAGGCCACCGCGGAGCGCGCATTGCCAATATGAGCGTAGCTATAAACCGTTGGCCCGCAAACATACATGGTTACCCGCTCTGGATTGCTTGGGGTAAATACGTCTTTTTGCTTGCTTAGTGTATTGAAAAGCTTGAGCGCCATACTGGGAAGCCTGATTGATGATGGTTAAACTGGGAAGCTGCTGCGGAAATATGTCCGTATGCGAGCATGTTTGCGTGCGTATTATAATCCCTACAACCAAGCTAATCGTCTCCCTTTGTGGAGGCGGCAACAACAAGACTATCTATTTGTGAGCAATCCCACCCACCAAGCAGCGTGGTCTGCACTGACTCAGCACGCCAATGATATGTCGGGCATCCATATGCGGAATCTTTTTACAGACGATCCGCTGCGGTTCTCGAGGTACTCAGCAGAAGCCGCAGCTGTGTTTCTTGACTACAGTAAAAACCGTATAAATGACCAAACTCTGGGTTGGCTTTTTGATTTAGCTCGGCAACAAAGTTTGCCAAGTAAAATTGGTCAGCTTTTCTCTGGCGCACCGATTAACAATACCGAGCGCCGCGCGGCAAGCCATGTCGCACTTCGGTATCGCGGTCACGAAGAAATGTTGGTTGAAGGAAGCGATGTTATGCCGAAAGTGCGGCAAGTTCTCGATCAAATGCGTTCTTTCACCAATGGCGTTCGTAGTGGAGAAATCAAAGGCGTATCAGGCAAGCGATTTAATCGTGTGATTAACGTTGGCATTGGTGGGTCTGATCTAGGCCCAAGAATGGTCGCCGAGGCACTTAGCGACTATGCGGATGGCGCGCTCAAAGTCCGCTTCGTATCAAATGTAGACGCCGACGACATGGTTACGGCGCTGAGAGGCTGCGCACCAGAAACAACCCTATTTGTAGTTACATCCAAGACCTTCACAACCCAGGAGACACTAGCGAACGCTGCGTTAGCACGCGACTGGTTAGTAAAGGGCTTGGGAGAGGCTGCAGTTGAAAAGCACTTTGTTGCTGTGTCTGCTCATCCGAAACGGGCAGCAGAGTTCGGCATATCCGAAGCCAGAGTGTTTGATTTTTG
>JBLHFB010000205.1:0-3363 GCA_047614865.1 Gammaproteobacteria bacterium
GCCGCTCGACGCGTGCGCCTAACTAGTCCATCCAAATCAACTTCAAGATAGCCAAGCTCAGCATGGAAAAAACCTACCAGCCCAATGAGATAGAACAACGTATTTACCAAAAATGGGAAGAAGAAACACGCTTCGTTCCGGGTGACGACGACTCTGCTGACAGCTATTCAATTGTTATTCCGCCGCCAAATGTCACGGGCAGCCTGCACATGGGCCACGCATTCCAAGACGCCATCATGGATGCGCTGATACGCCATCAACGAATGAGCGGCAAAAACACTCTTTGGCAAGTGGGCACCGACCACGCCGGAATCGCTACCCAGATGGTAGTTGAACGGCGCCTTGCCGCTGAAGGAAAAACCCGCCATCAGCTCGGCCGCACAAACTTTCTTGACGAAATTTGGAAATGGAAAGAAGAATCCGGCGGAACCATTACCAAGCAGCTACGCCGTTTGGGCGCCTCAGTTGATTGGGATACCGAACGCTTCACAATGGATGAAGGCTTTACTGCCGCCGTTCAAAAAGTATTTGTCGAGCTGTACGACCAAGGCTTGATGTATCGCGGTAAACGCCTCGTAAACTGGGACCCGAAACTCCACACCGCGATTTCAGACTTAGAAGTTGAGAGCCTTGAAAAACAAGGCTCTATGTGGCAGTTCCGCTACCCACTGGCGAATGGCAAAACTACGGCTGATGGCAAAGACTATCTCGTGGTTGCTACTACTCGACCAGAAACCATGCTCGGCGACACCGCGGTTGCGGTCAATCCAAAAGACGAGCGCTACCTACATTTGGTAGGCGAGTTTATTGAGCTGCCCTTTACTGGCCGCCTAATTCCGATTGTGAAAGACGATCACGTGGATCGCGACTTTGGCACCGGTTGTGTCAAAACAACACCGGCGCATGACTTTAACGATTACCAAATCGGCCAACGTCATCAGCTGCCAATGATCAACATCATGAACGCCGACGGCGATATTCTGCCAGTCGCCGAGGCCTATAACAGCGACGGAAGCCACAACCCAGAACTATCTATTGATTTGCCAACCCAGTTTGTCAATCTCAACCGCGACGAAGCCCGTGAAGCAATTGTTGCCGCGTTCGATAAAGCGGACTTGCTTGAGAAAGTAGAGCCTCATGCCTTGAAAGTTCCAACGGGTGATCGTTCAGGCGTCACTATCGAGCCACTGCTCACAGACCAATGGTTTGTAGATGCCAAAACCCTAGCCAAGCCGGCTATCAAAGCGGTTAAAGACGGCGACATAAAGTTTGTTCCTCAGCAATACGAGAATATGTACAACTCGTGGATGGACGACATTCAAGACTGGTGCGTTTCTCGACAACTTTGGTGGGGGCACCGCATCCCAGCTTGGTATGACGTTGACGGTAAGATTTACGTTGCAGAAAGCGAAGCCGCCGTCCGTGAGAAGTACAAGCTCTCTCCAAGCATGACGCTACTGCAGGACGACGACGTACTAGACACCTGGTTTAGTTCAGCGCTTTGGAGCTTTGGAACACTCGGCTGGCCCGAAGCGACCGACCGGCTTGCCCGCTTCCACCCGACTGATGTTTTAGTAACGGGATTCGACATCATCTTCTTCTGGGTTGCCAGAATGATCATGATGACCACGCACTTTATGAAAGACGACGACGGCAACCCTCAGGTGCCGTTCAAAACCGTTTACGTTACCGGTCTGATCCGCGATGAAAACGGCGACAAGATGTCGAAGTCAAAAGGCAATGTGCTTGATCCGTTAGACATGATTGACGGGATTGATCTTGAGACCTTGGTGACCAAGCGCACAGGCAATATGATGCAGCCCAAGCAGGCCGCCAAAATCGAGAAGAATACTCGCAAAGCCTTTGCCGGCGGAATTACTCCACATGGCACCGACGCACTGCGCTTCACGCTTTACTCGTTAGCGTCAACCGGCCGTGACATCAACTGGGATATGAGCCGCTTAGAAGGCTACCGCAACTTCTGCAACAAGCTATGGAACGCAGCACGCTACGTTCTTGGCAATGCCGAAGGCGAAGATTGTGGAGTCGACGGTGGTGAAGTTGAACTAAGCATTGCCGATCGCTGGATTATTTCTCGTTTGCAGAATACCGAGCGGCAGATCGGCGAAGCCTTTGCCAACTACCGCTTCGACAATGCAGCACGTACCGCCTACGAATTTGTTTGGCACGAGTACTGCGATTGGTACCTAGAACTGTCAAAACCTGTTCTGTATGACGACAACGCCAGCGCTGCACAAAAGCGCGGTACCCGCCGCACCTTAGTTACAGTATTAGAAGCAACCTTGCGGATGTTGCATCCGCTAATGCCATTTATCACTGAAGAAATTTGGCAGCAAGTTAAGCCATTTGCAGGGGTAACTGGCGAAACCATCATGGAAGCAGCCTACCCCGTTGCTGACCCAGCGAAAATTGACCTAGACGCCGAAGCAGAGTTGGAGTGGATTCAACATTTCGTTTTGGGTCTACGTCAGATTCGCGGTGAAATGGATATCGCACCAAGCAAACTACTGCCTGTTACGTTGCAAGACGCAACCGAGCAAGATGTCGCTCGCTTTGAACGCAACAAGCCCTTCTTAATGGGTGTCGCAAAACTCGAAACACTTGAGCTGCAGCAAGGCAAACCAGAAGCATCTGCAACGGCGCTGCTTGGCGCAATGAAGATTTTAGTACCAATGGCTGGCTTGATTGACGTAAGCGCCGAAATTGAGCGCTTATCAAAGCAACGACAAAAGCTAGAAAAGTTGCAACAATCAGTGGAAGGAAAGCTGAAAAACGAACGCTTCGTTGCCAGTGCTCCGGAAGCCGTGGTTGTCCAAGAGCGTCTGCGTGCGGCTGAGAATGCCGCCGCTATTGAGCAACTAACCCAGAGAATGTCCGAACTAGAATCACTTTGATCCCTCTCACTCTTCAGAACCTATTTCAATCGCCTAGGCTTGCTCTCGCAATGGCGGGGCTGGCATTTGTTGCTCCCGCATCCTTCGCTGACGGCTGGGAAGCCGAACTCGAGCTTGAAATCAGCCGCTTCCCTCAGGAATCACCTAACCCTCAGTCGAATTACACTGGAAGCGGCTCAGTTGCCACCACCTTAAGTCGCTCCGACTACTGGGGCGACGCGATAATCGACACCAAGCTTTTCTATCGAGAAGACGGTCACGATGGCAATCGTAGCCATTTCGACATTCGTGACCTGATGATTATCCTTCCGGTTGCCGACTTCGAATTTAAAGCAGGCATCGGTGGCGCGTTTTGGGGCTATGCAGAATCAGTTCATCTTGTCGACATCATTAACCAAACTGATTCCGTCGAAAGTTTGAGCGGCGAAGAAAAACTAGGCCAACCACT
>JBLHFB010000206.1:0-3271 GCA_047614865.1 Gammaproteobacteria bacterium
AATTCGGCAAACGGCTTGCAGGCCGCAATACAGGCAACTTTTCGGGTTCTTGGGGTCAATCAAAGCAACGCCTTTGGCGTAATCGGTAGCCAGACGTTCCAACTCCAGATGCCACTCTTGATAAAGCTCAGTAAGATTTTCGGCTTCTGATAACGGGTTTTTGCCGCTGTTCCAGCCGGTTTCTTTGACCTCCGGCGCCAAGTCGCCGTCTTCACTTACGCCTTGGTATTTGCAGCCGCCGACAATCAAGTTGGCATATAGAACGGCGGCAACATCTTTGCCTTGATTGCTAAGCGACACCGCGTAGATTGGCATTTGCGGTTCTTCTGGACGCTCACCCATCCACGCTGAGTAACTGAGGTTGCGACTGGTTTTGTAATCAATCACCACTTTCTCGCCAGTCGGCAAGGTATCGATCCGGTCGGCAGTTACATTGAGCTGCAATGGGCCGATTTGGGCTTGGGTGTCTATTTCAGTTTCGACGGTGCTAAACGGACCCCGGGCAAGATCCAACTCCATCCATTCCATAACCAGACGCACCAGCACTCGCTGCTCAATCAGAGCCAAGCGTTGCTTCAAATCAGACTGGTTGGCGCTATGTTGGCTTGCCACTGTATTAACGACCTCAGCGACCATGGTTTCCAATTCATCGCTGGATTTATTCTGTAAGTTGGCTTGGCTACGCAACTGATCCCACAGCACTTGCAGCACTTCATGCACCAAGGTTCCCCGGTCACGGCGGTCTAATCCAAATACGGGTTCTTCAAGCGGCCTCGCTGATAATCTATGGGTAACAAAGGCTCTAAAGCCGCAGGCTGCTTGGTGTTGTATCACTGAGGTTCCTCCACCCGCTTGCAGTTTGATATCGCTGTCTTGCTGGTAACCATCAAGTGGAACCCAGTCGTTCTCAACAACCTGCTCAAGCGTCGTGGCGACGAATTCAGCTTGCTGCTCAAGCTGGCGCTCAACCGCTGGCAAATGTCGCAACAAGGGGCTAAACGAATATTCTTCTTCGCCACTGTGGCTTGCCCAGCTGAAGATTACGCTAGGCGCAGCATGAGATAGCCGCTCTGTGACAAGGCGAGCGTAGCCAGTCTCGCGTTCTACGCTGGCGTGTGGAAGGTTGTTCTCACGCTGCCAATTCGGCGGCAACAGTGGATTGGGGCACGGCTGTGCTGGCCATGTGGCGTTAGTCATACCAACAACCCACAAGGCGTCAAACTGGCCGCCACTGGCTTCAAGCAAACCCATTATTTGTACCGGTGCGGGGGTTGAACGCGGCTGGAATGGGTTTTGTGCTGCGCGTGCTACTAGCAATTGGTAAAACTGGCGGAAGCCCATTTTCTCACTAATCGCGTCAAACGCTGAGAGTTCGTCTAGGCATTCATTCCACGCGCCGATCAATTGAAACTCGATGCTGGTTGGCGGCAATTCGCCGGGCCATTTTAAATGGTTTAGTAAGGCGGCGACGTGCTTGCACCAGCTGCTCGGCAACTGTTGTTTCGCGGACTCTTGGCGATAGTCGGCGGCGGCATTAAGAGCCTCAAGTAGCGCAGGAAATCCGCCGGTGGACTTTAAAAACCGCTCTTTTTCTAGCAAGGACGTGATTGAGCGCAAGTACCAATGGTCGCGGCCATCTTTGCGAGCAAAAACATCGATCACCGAAGCGAGCTGTTGCACGTCGCTCAGCTCGGGATCGTCGCCCACCCGCCAAAGCGAACGCAGCCAGCGACCTAGTTCGGCAGGGGTTAAGCCTTGGTCTAGTAGCTTGAGCCCATCTAATGCCGAAGCAATCAGTGGCCACTCAGCCAAGGTTGGCCCAACACTCATATTGAAGGCCAAAGGCTTGGGATTATTGTTTAAGGCGGTGATGTCAAATTGCTGCGGATGAAGCGCCCGTTCAAATGCTACCTGGCAAGCACGGCGTTGGCCGGCCATGTCTATGACTACTATCGCGATATTGGGGAATGCTTCACCACGTGACTGAGCGTCAGTTAGTCGCTGCCTCGCCCACTCAGCAGCCAGCTTTATTTCGTCTTCTGCCGAACTGGCCTCAACACAAACGGCATTAAATTGATCGTCCGAGTGCTGGCCGAAACCGTGCTCATCAACTCTCACACCATTGGCGATCAAGGCACCAAATAGCTGATTTTGTTGTTCCGTAAATTCATCAAACCCCGAAAGTAGTATCCGAGCCGGTGCGACCAATTTGCCGCTATTGGCAAACGCGGTAATTGCGCTGGTTAGTTGCCCTTGGGTGATCCAGCTATTGGCCTTGCATCGTTTGTCGAAATCGCCCGCCCAAGTTTTGAATGCCAAGGCGTCTTCGTTCACACGAATATCCCAGTCAGCGAATTCTAAGCCAGCAGCCTGCATGCTAGCCAAGGCTTGTGCGGCATTGTTTGCCAAACCACGGGCATTAATCAGCCGATCAGACTCGCTAGACGACTCAATGACTTGCTGCCAAACGTATTGCTCTTCCTGGGTGCTCAGTAGCCGCCGACCGGCCAGCTCGCCGTCGAAACCATTAAGAACACCGCCTAAGCTGGTCGCCCAAATTTGTCGTAGCCATGCACTGAGAGGAACAACATTTGGCGTATCCCAGCTGTGAATATCTTGTTGGATTTTGGCCTGAGCGTAATCGTCTAAAACTGATCTGGCTAAGCGTTTGTTGCCGGTTAGCAGCAAGCTGCCCTGCTCTAACTCGGCATGTAATTGATGGGGACTGTCAGGCACGGGACACCGTAGGTTTGAGTTCCCACCATTTTGCCACGGGGGGTGGGTCAGTCGGTGATTGATTTGGTTCTACAGTCAAAGTACTGTGCCTTGCAACTACTGCGAATCCGAATGGGAATAAGATCGTGAAAGCGCTTAATATCATTAAGTACATAACCGCGCTGATTGGCTTGGCATGTTTTGTTAGCGCTTGGTTCGCATTCAAAAACTCATCCGCTTTTATCGATCGAGCTGAAAAAGTCGAAGGCGAGGTGATCGAAATGATTCGCAGCCGCTCGGATGAATCTTATACCTATAAACCGGTGGTCGAATTCACCGCACCTAGCGGCGAGCAAATCGAGTTTGCTAGCTCATCATCCAGCAACCCGCCTTCCTATGCGGTGGGTGAGCTTGTTGACGTGTTGTACGATCCAGACGACCCGCACAACGCACTGATAGCCGGTTCGTTCTCGCTGTGGTTTTTGTCGATTTTGTTATCCATTTTCGCTTTTTTTTTTTGTGGTAACAGCGCCCGGGGGGTTGGTCGTGGGTTACA
>JBLHFB010000207.1:0-3252 GCA_047614865.1 Gammaproteobacteria bacterium
AATGCTAGCCAATCTTTCCGAAGGCCCACTGATAGACAAAACTCGACACCATGTTCGTCACGGCGAACACCTCTGGGAAATTGATGAGTTTTATGGCGATAACGCAGGGCTGATTGTCGCGGAGATCGAGCTAAGTGATGAAGGCGAGCAATTCGATAAACCTACCTGGGCAGGAGAAGATGTGTCGCACGACGTGCGGTACTACAACTCCATGCTGACCAAAAAACCGTATAAAAGCTGGTAGCTAGGCATGTCGCGTTTAAAAAAGGTGCCGCTCGGCCCGGTGATGTTGGACATTGATGGACTCAGCCTCACGGCTGACGACAAAGAGCTTCTTCAACATCCCGCAGTCAATGGAATGATCTTGTTCGGGCGAAACTTTGAGTCGGCTGTTCAAATTGATGAGCTAGTAAAAAGCATTAGAAAGAGCCGTCAAGGCTTGTTGATTGCTGTCGATCACGAAGGTGGCCGCGTCCAACGTTTTCGCCCAGGGTTTGCCAATTTGCCGCCCAATGCAGTTTATGGGGAGGCCTATCACCGCAACACTGAAGCAGCGCTTGAGGCAGCCGAGCAGCACGCTTGGTTAATCGCAAGCGAACTGCAAATGCTCGATATCGACCTGGCATTCGCCCCCGTATTGGATCTTGATTACGGTTGTTCCTCAGTGATTGGTGATCGTGCTTTTCATTCTGACCCCCTCACTGTTACGATGCTAGCTAAAGCCTTTCTAAAAGGGCTGCACCGTGGAGGAATGGCCGGTACGGGCAAACATTTCCCGGGACACGGAGGGGTGAAAGGCGACTCTCATTTGGAGCTGCCGGTAGACGAACGTACCTGGGAAGTAATTCAAGCAACGGACTTGCAGCCATTTATTGAATTGGCTAAAGCAGGGCTTGAATCGGTAATGCCAGCCCACGTAGTTTTCCCTGCTATAGATTCCAAACCTGCTGGTTTCTCGCGAAAATGGATTGGTGAAATTCTACGTCAGCAATGCCAGTTTGATGGTGCGGCATTTAGTGATGATCTATCTATGCAAGGTGCCGCCGAAACCGGCAGCTACGCCGATCGTGCTTGGGCGTCTTTAGAGGCAGGCTGCGACGTCGCCTTGGTTTGCAATAACCGAGAAGGCGCTATTCAAATAGTCGAAGCCATCGGCAGCAACCCGAATAAGTTTCCGCTGTTAGATGGTTTAGAATCACTTCAACGCCGCCTAGGTAGACTGGCAGGTAAGCGACTGTCTAAGTATGACTCGCTTAACCATCTACAGCAGTCTAGCGAATATCAAACGGCACAAAAAAATCTCAACACCTTTATGGAAGCTCAATAATGGAACAAGTAAAAATATGGCTTGGATTCGGCGAAGATGCCGCTTGGTATACCGAGCTATTTATCGTTGTGCTTGCCGTTGTCATCGTTAACCTCTTGGTTCGTGTGGTTCTTATTCAGCTTGAGAAAGGCACTAAGAAGACCGCCAACACATGGGATGACTCGTTTTTTCATGCGATAAACGCGCCACTAAGACTGGTGGTGTGGCTTGTAGGTTTAAGTATTGCAGCGTCCCTCGCTGCTCAAAAGGTAGACGCGGCACCGATTTTTGACCTAGTAGATCCCGCTAGAAAGGCTGGGATCTTAGTCGCGATTGGCTGGTTTATTACCCGCCTCGTCCGCGAAATGGAAGCCAAAATGATCATTGCCAATACCGAGTCCGGTGGCCAGAAAGGCATGGATAAACACACCGCCGAGGCGATGAGCAAGTTGCTCAGAGTTACAGTGATGATCACCCTGACACTAGCGATTCTGCAAACCCTCGGGTTCAGCGTATCGGGCGTGCTTGCCTTTGGTGGCGTTGGCGGTATTGCGATCGGTTTTGCAGCGCGTGACTTACTGGCCAACTTCTTTGGCGGCCTAATGATTTACCTAGACAAGCCATTCGCGGTTGGCGACTGGATTCGTTCGCCAGACAAGCAAATCGAAGGCACGGTCGAAAATATCGGCTGGCGCCGTACCATGATTCGTAAATTCGATAAGCGTCCGCTCTACGTGCCAAATCAGTTCTTCAATAATATTTCGGTTGAGAACCCGTCTCGGATGACTAACCGACGGATTTACGAAACCATTGGCGTACGTTATATCGATCACAGCAAGGTCACTTCAATTGTAGACGAAATTCGACAGATGCTAATCGAGCACGATGAAATCGACACCAATCAAACCATGATCGTGAACTTCAACGCCTTCGGTTCGCATTCGCTAGACTTCTTTATTTACACTTTTACTAAAACTACCGCTTGGGTTCGTTATCACGAAATCAAACACGAGATTTTGCTCGGGGTATATGACATTATTCGCTCGCATGACGGCGACATGGCGTTCCCAACTCAAACTGTCTACTTAGAACGAGACGGCGACGAGCAGCAAACTCAGGAACCGTCTTAAGTTAGAGTTATGCAATTAACAGACGCATTTGCCAAAGAGCTTTCCCTCGTCCAAGAAGAGGCCGAGTGCCTATTCGCGCTCGGCACAATCGAGACGGCAATCGACAGTTGTGCATTGGATATTACCGCCAAGTTGCAAAACCAGAATCCAGTGGTGCTCTGTGTCCTAAATGGTGGGGTTCCGTATACTGCTGCATTGCTCAAGCGGCTGAAGTTTCCATTGCAGTTGGACTACATCCACGCCACTCGTTACGGCAACAATACGGTAGGCGGCGGCATTGAGTTTATTGCCTACCCCAAGACTCAGCTGGCTGGTCGCACGGTGTTATTGGCTGACGATATTTTTGACGAGGGTCAAACCTTCGCTGCGATTGTTCAACATTGTTTGCGTGATGGTGCCGCAGCGGTTTACACCACCGTTTTAGTTGATAAGCAGCATCACCGAAAAGCGCTGCTGCCCAACGGCCAGCAGGCGGCAGATTTCTCCGCACTGAGTGTGGAAGATAAATACGTTTTTGGCTGGGGAATGGATTACAAAGGCTATTTACGAAACTTAGATGGGATCTACGCCGTAAGAGCTAAGTAGGTGACAACTCGGCCATAACAGATACACTGGGCCGTCATATCGCTATACTAATGAACATAACAGCGTGGCCGATGATGGGTCACTTCAGCAACTATTGGTGCGTTTTATGGACTATCGACTGCTTCTCGTTTCCCTTCTAACACTCGGTGTTTCGGCCTGTGGAGGTTCCGGCGGCGGCGAGCCCAGTGATTCCAGTGCTCCCGGGCCGCCCGCCGAAGAGGATAGTTCCGG
>JBLHFB010000208.1:0-3221 GCA_047614865.1 Gammaproteobacteria bacterium
AATCCAACATATTTGCGGTAATAACCGTGAGATTAGTGATCCCAGCTTGCTTCGCTCGGCCCTGAATAAACTCGCGCTGGCTGTTGCTGTTTGACACAACCACGATTTCAGATTCTGGCAGCTTCTCCGCCATGAATAGCGACAGCGAACCCCAGCCGCAGCCCAACTCCAATATACGCTGGCCATTAACCAAACCGGCACGCTCGATATATTTCTCAAGCATCGCAACTTCAGCGTCGCCCAGAGTCGTTTGGGGATCAGCGAAGTAGGCGCAGGAGTATTTCAGTCGAGGCCCGAGACATTTCTCGAAGAATGCAGCGGGCAATTCATAGTGCTGATCGTTGGCTTCAGCGGTATGCGTTGCAATTGGCCCGGCTCGCAAGTCTTCTAAGACTTTGTCTTCCGCCAAGCTGTGATCTGCCTGCAAACGACCCTTAGATAATTTAGCAGCTCCCTTCCTGACTAGCGCATCAGGCACCCATCCGTTCTCAACCGCATTAACCACGGTGTTCATCAAATCCATATCGGTCTCTGTAATCTAGTAGCTCGGTTTATACTACGCGACATAACCATTGTTCAGATTCGAATCATAAAATGCATCTGAGAACGCTACGATTTACGTATCACATTTAGAGTCATGCATATGTTTTTCAAGAACCTTCACAAACGGCCTTTTCATCTATGCAACGCCAAAAAATTGCAATCATCGGCAGCGGAATTAGCGGGCTAACCGCCGCGTGGTTTTTACGCCACGATCATGACATCGCTTTGTATGAGGCCGACTCGCGCTTAGGCGGGCATACCAATACGGTTGATGTTGAACACTTAGGCAAGCAATACGCTGTCGATACCGGCTTTATTGTCTGCAATGACCACACCTACCCCAACTTCCTTCGCTTGATGGACGAGCTAGACGTGACAACCCAGCCAGCACCTATGGGCTTCTCAGTAATTGTCGACAGCTGCAATCTAGAATACTCAAGCCGCGTACCCGGTGGGCTGCTTGCCCAGCCAAGCAATCTGTTCAAGCCGTCGTTTATCCGCATGGTGAAGGATATATTGCGATTCATGCGTGAGGCACCCGAAGATGCATTGAAAGATGCCAACCCCTCACTGGGCGACTACCTCACTGCCAACGGCTACAGCAAAGCGTTTAGAGAACATTATCTACTTCCAATCGGCTCTGCCATTTGGTCCTCTCCAGTAGATACGTTGAACGAGTTCCCGCTTAAGCAATTCGTCCACTTCTTTAGAAACCACGGCTTGTTAGATTTAAAGCAACGGGTTAAATGGCGCACCGTCTGTGGCGGATCAAAGCGCTATATCGACAAACTTAACACCGAGCTATCTCCATTTATCCAACTCGCCACGCCGGTATCTAGCGTTCAGCGGGTCGACGACAAGGTACTGCTTAAAACGGCGAACGGAGAAGAAACCTACGACCAAGTGGTTTTTGCCTGCCATAGCGACCAAGCGCTGCGCCTGATTACAGACCCCAGCACAGCAGAACAACAGGTCCTAGGCGGCATTCTATTCGAGCCCAACCAAGCCACCCTGCATACCGACGCCAGCGTGCTGCCAAAACGACAAGCCGCTTGGTCTAGCTGGAACTACCGCGTGGGAGCAGGCAACCAGCCTGCCACCCTCAGCTACCATATGAACGCCCTGCAAGGCATAGAGGCGCCGGTCGAGTTCTGCGTCAGCATCAATCAAAACGACCGAATCGATCCCAGCTCAATCCTCTACCAAACCGACTACAGCCACCCTGTTTACACACTCGACAGCGTAGCCGCACGCCAGCGTTGGAGCGACGTATCCGGTGTTGATCGGCTGCATTTCTGCGGCGCGTATTGGGAACACGGTTTCCACGAAGACGGCGTAAGAAGCGGCCTACGCGTGGCCAACAGCATCGACGGCCGTAAGCATTTAGACGGCTACCTGCTGCCAGAGCACCAACACCTCTGCATGGTTACGGACAAAAAGTGATGAACCCCGCGCTACTTTGCAGTGGAGTGCTCAGCCATGCTCGACGGCTGCCCACCCAGCACAAGTTTCGTTACCGCGTGTTTATGCTCTGTGTTGACTTAGACCAGCTAGAGAAAACCATTAGCAGCAATCGTTGGATTTCTCGCGAGCGCTTCAACCTGCTTAGCTACCGCCGTGAAGACTTCGCTGGCGATCCAAAGCAACCACTCTCAGAGCATATTCGCCAACTGGTTGAGAAAGAATGTGGCGAGCGGCCTGCTGGCCCAGTTCGGCTACTCGCCAACTTTGCCTGTCTTGGCTACAGCCTCAATCCGATTGCGGTTTACTGGTGTCACGACATCAACGGCAAGCTCACCCACATGGTCGGCAGCGTAACCAGCACGCCGTGGGGCCAGCGCCAAGACTACGTTTTCAAAGTGCCCGAAAATACCGATGGTCGATTTGAGCTACAGAACAACAAACGAATGCACGTCTCGCCGTTTATGAACATGGACATGCAATACCACTGGAAAATCAGCTACCAGCCAGACCAAGCAACCGGCCAGGCGGCCATCTCAGTCAGCATCGAGACAATCGAAAAAGGCCAGTCGGTGTTCACCGCCGCGCTGGCGCTTACACCCCAGCCGCTCACCAGCCGCTCGCTATTCAAAGCCCTGCTTCGCCATCCCATGATGACCGGGCAAGTGCTGATCGGCATTTACTGGCAAGCACTTCGCCTATGGCGAAAACACATCCCCTATATCGCACATCCAGACAAAACGTCGTCAGAAGGAAAGCCAAAATGAACGTTGCAGCCACTGCCCAACAGCGTCAAACCTCTAAAAGTGCACAGCTTCTTAGCAACACTGCACGCAAGCTATTATTCAAGCATCTCAGCTGCTTAGAGAATATTCATCTTAACGTGGAAGAGCCCGACGGAACGCAGTTCACCTTTGGCGACACCCAGTCAGCCAAGAAAATAAACGTCACCATTTACGACAAAACCGCCTACAGCTACATGGCCTTTGGCGGCAGCCCCGGTGCTGGCGAAAGCTACTTCTTAACACTATGGGATACAGACGATCTAGTCGGCCTTATTCGTGCCCTAATGCACCAACCGCAAATGCTTCAAGACCTAGACCGTGGCGTTACACGCTGGGTGCAAGCAGGCTACCGGCTAACCCACCGCCTAAACGGCAACTCGGTTAGCGGCGGACGCAAAAACATCGAAGCCCATTACGACCTAGGCAACGACT
>JBLHFB010000209.1:0-3210 GCA_047614865.1 Gammaproteobacteria bacterium
TCAGCAAGAGTTACGTCAGAACCTTCATCGAGAGCTTGCCGCCAATGGCCAAAACTCAGCGCCAAGAGGCGGTAGTTGGCTTTTTAGATCACATTTTAGGCTAGCTGAAAATGCCAATGAAAATCTTAGCAATCGACACCTCAACTCAGTATTTCTCACTGGCGTTATTTAACGACGGTGAAATTTTAGAAACCTTTGAGCACGCCCCGCGACAACACGCTAAAAAGCTCCTTCCCACAGCCGAACGAATGCTTCAAGAGGCAGGCTTGCAGCTAGCCGGCTTAGACGCGATTGCTTTTGGCCGCGGCCCCGGTGCGTTCACCGGCTTGCGGATTGCCGCCGCCGCTGCACAGGGAATGGGCTACGCGGCGCAGCTGCCGGTTGTTCCCGTATCCAGCCTTGCGGCCACAGCACTCGGTGCGGCCAGAGAATTTAATGCATCCCAGCTAGCCGTCGCATTTGATGCCCGCATGGGCGAGGTCTATTGGGGCTGCTATGAATACAGCAACGGAATACTGTCTGTCCATGGCAGAGAACAGGTTTGTGCTCCTGGAAAAATTCTAGTGCCAAATGTCGACAGTGCTCTAGCGGTGGCCGATGGCTGGCCAGTGCACCAAGCCGAGCTGACTGCAGCCTTCAAAGGTAAATCAATACAACGCCTAGAGCTTGCTGACGCTTGGGCACCACACGCAGCTGATATCGCCCGTCTTGCATCGCTAGAGCTTGCTAGCGGCAAGGAGTTTCCTGCCGATATGGCATTGCCTGTTTACCTTCGTGACAATGTTGCCAAACGGCCCGCCTCTATGGGCGGCTGATGGTCAACGATCTGGCCACTTAATTACCAACTTATAAAAGAAACCCATGTCCAAAAAAAGTCTAATTCAACACGCCTACACCGCCACCCGTGCCTTACCATCACCGCTGGACAACATAACCTTCAGCCGATTGTTCGGGACCTCTGTGAAGTTTGCAGGGCATTCAGATGTCGAATTTCTAGAAGCTGGCCCGCAGCGAGTAAAGCTGCGAATGAAGAACAAGCGCAAGCTGCAAAATCACATCGGTACCGTCCATGCAGTAGCGATGTCGCTTTTGGCAGAATCTGCCAGTGGTTCGATCGTCGCGCTAAACCTTGATGCTGACAAACTGGCGCTCTGTAAAGGGATGTACGTCGACTTCACCCGCCGGACTGCTAAGGGTGAAATTTACGCTGAGGCAAGTTTGACTGACGAACAGGTTGAGTTGATTACCACCACGCCAAAGGGCGAAACCGAAGTTACAACCGTCGTGACCGACAGCCAAGGCGAGAACCCTGTAGAAGTCAGGATGATTTGGGCTTGGGTTCCGCTTAAGAAGTAACTTAGCTGCTTTGATCGTGGCATGAATCAATACACTGCATACCATCGGCCAGCAGGCGCTGAACGTTGATATGCATGGGGTTTAGTCGCTGGCGATCAGGACTTCGTAATCAAGCTGGCCTATGACTGCGAAGTACGCGGCAAAATCTATCGCGGCAGGCGTTTTTCGCCGGCTAACGAGCCTGCTTCAGGGTCGCCTGAGCCCTAGAAACAACCGCTGCATCGATCATATGGCCATTAAATTTGGCGGCTGCTCTGCCATCGGAAAGTGCTGCGCTGTAGGCTGCAATAACACCGCGGGCATTGCTGAGTTCTTCGGCACTAGGTGAGAAAACCTCGTTTAGAATTTTTGCTTGATCTGGATGGATGCAAAAAGCACCACGGAAGCCCATGTCGCGTCCGCGTCGCACGGTTTGCTGGAAAGCGGCTAAATCTTCAAACTCTGCGATTGAGCCGGGGAATCCTAACGGCAAAATGCCTGCTCGGCGGCAGGCAAAGACGATCATTTGATTGGGCTGATAAAGAGTTTCCGCCGTAGGGTTTGCGCCAACTGATTCGCAGAAGTCTTCCGACCCCAAAACCATTCCAGCAACACGCCGAGCACTGGCTATCGAATCTAAGTTAGGCAGTGCCTCGACAGATTCAATTTGTACCAGCACATTGTTTAAGCCTCGGCCAATGTCTTGGGCAGCTTCAATGCAGTCGATTACATGAGCAATTCGGTTTATCTCAGCAGCGGTTTCGACTTTAGGGACCACAATCGCTGTAATGTTTTCACCAATTACGGCGCTAAGGTCCCGAGATAGATGCTCCGCACAGTTGTTGACACGAACCAGCACGGGTAAGCCGTGCTGCTTAAGCAAAGCGGCGTTGCGAGAAACGCTCTCTCGGGCCTGTGACTTACCGCTGTCAGGAACACTATCTTCCAAGTCCAGAATAATCGCGTCAGCACCGCGAGTGTGAGCTTTGTCTATGTATTTCTGTACGTTGGCTGGGATGAATAACAGCGATCTAAAGGAAGCAAGTTGGCTTTGCATGGGTCTATTCTCCGGCTGATCTATGTAATCAGGTTACACCCTTTGTTCGGCTATGCAATTAAGCAAAGGCTAAGCTTCCCAAAGCCATGCTGCGCCGCGAACTCCGCTGGAGTCGCCGTGGCTTGCTGGCAGCAATTGAGTCTCGCAGCTATCCGAGAAAACCCACTCGCCCCACAGTGGGGGCACGTTGCTATACAGCCGTATGAGATTAGAAAGGCCTCCGCCCAAGACAATCACTTGTGGGTCTAATAGATTGATTACGGTAGCCAAGCTGCGCGCTAGGCGGTGTTCGTAGCGTTTCAAACTGGCCTCAGCCGCCGTGCTTCCATTCTCGGCAGCTTTGCTGATCTCCTCCACGCTCATCGTGCCGCCGTGATCGCGGCTGAGGGCAGGGCCAGAAAGCCAAGTTTCCAAGCAGCCCGGTAAGCCATGCCAACAGCTAGGCCCAGGAACCTCATCCCAATCTGCATTAGGCCAAGGCAGCGGGTTATGGCCCCACTCGCCTGAGATGCCATTGGCCGACGCGGGTATTGCTCGATTCACAACCAGTCCTCCGCCGCAGCCGGTGCCAATAATCACCCCGAAAGCACTGGATGCGTGAGCTGCTGCCCCATCGGAGGCTTCAGATAGGGTAAAACAGTTGGCATCGTTTGCCATCCGTATTTCACGTTGTAGCAAGGCTTGCAGGTCATCCTTAACTGGCTGGCCGTTTAGACAGGTAGAGTTGGCGTTGCGCATCAACCCATTACGTGGCGACAAACTACCCGGATGAGCTATACCAACCGAGCAGGCTTCTTGCCCGCTTTCCAATTGGTTTA
>JBLHFB010000210.1:0-3180 GCA_047614865.1 Gammaproteobacteria bacterium
AACGGACGATTCGGTATTGCTTGAATACCAGTCTACCGACGACGATCTAGCGCGGTATACCCGCCCATTTACTGCCCAGCTTAAAGTCTCGGTGGGCGAGGGATTGAGGCTGGATTTCTCAATATTGAATCGTAGCCATAAACCCATGCCATTTAGCTGGGCGCTGCATAGCTATCATCCGGTGAGCGAGCTGGCGGCCTGCAAGGTTACGGGTCTAGATGGTTGCGAATATCTGGATAACACTAAAGGTTTAAGCCGTAAGCGACAAGCGGGTGATGTGGGGTTCGCTGGAGAGCTAGATCGTATTTATCTCAATGTGCCTAACGAGCAGCAGATAGATCATAAAATCAAAGTGTCAGCTGAGAACGCGCCAACAGCGATTGTCTGGAACCCTGGGGAAAAACTCGGTGAAAATATGGCCGACGTGCAGGATTCTTGGAGTCAGTATATCTGCCTAGAACGCGGCGCAGCATTTGATAACGACATTAAATTGGCGGCTGGCGACACCATGTCGGCAACTGTCGAGCTGGGTTACTGCTAGAAAGCGTAAGGCCTCTAACTAACGAGCTGTCTTTTCTCTAACGCTTTCCAGCGCCAATGGCGATAACGATAAAACCCTTGGGCGTATAGCCAAATCAGCAGGGTTAAAGATCCGGCTTCAATCTCTATTGAGTCGCAATAACTACTGCTGGTTTCAGACGTGGCTTTCACCGTCATCAGGTGATCCCAACGCGAAATAGCGCCGCCAGCTTCTTCGGTTTTTAGCTGCATATTCTCGCTATCAGTTTTGATAAAACTGATCTGATGCTTCCATGCTGGAATGAACCCAAATAAAAGAATCCGTACCTGCTCAGTAACGCCCGCTTGCCATGTCGTCGGGAACTTGCCAGTCAATGGGTGGAAGCCAATCAGTCCTCTGGTTACAAATTCAAGCGTGTCGCTGCGCTGAATCAGCTCCCAAGTTTTACGGGCTGGTAGCTTGAATTGTGAGGTCACAGTTACCTTCATCAAATAGCGTCCTAAACCTGAGTTCCGCCAACCGTCATCGCATCAATTTTCAGGGTTGGTTGACCAACCCCAACAGGGACTGATTGGCCGTCTTTTCCACAAACGCCAACCCCGGGATCTAGGGCCAAATCGTTGCCAACCATTGAGACCTGAGTAAGTACCGATGGGCCGTCGCCGATTAGGGTGGCACCGCGGACTGGACGGGTGATTTTGCCGTTTTCAATGAGGTAGGCTTCGGTTGCACCGAAGACAAACTTGCCCGAGGTGATGTCGACTTGGCCGCCGCCGAAGTTCACTGCATACAGGCCTTTTTCAACCGAGGCGATGATTTCAGCGGGGTCGGACTCACCAGCACGCATATAGGTGTTGGTCATACGCGGCATTGGCAGGTGGGCGAATGATTCGCGGCGACCATTGCCAGTGGGTTTGTGACCCATTAGGCGTGCATTGAGCTTGTCGTGAATATACCCAGTGAGCACGCCATTTTCGATTAGGGTGGTGCAGTTGGTTTGTGTACCTTCATCGTCTACTGATAACGAACCGCGGCGGCCTTGAAGCGTTCCGTCATCCACTACGGTGCAAAGCGGGCTGGCGACTTGCTCGCCCATTCGGCCACTAAACGCGGATGTGCCTTTGCGATTAAAGTCGCCCTCTAGGCCATGGCCAATCGCTTCATGCAGCAAAACCCCGGGCCAGCCAGCGCCGACCACTACGGTCATTGATCCGGCAGGTGCATCGTCGGCATCCAGATTGACGAGCGCTTGGCGCACTGCTTCCTTTGCGTAGTCTTCTGCAACCTGGGTGGCGCTACCGTTCCAGAAAAGTTCGTAGCCGTGACGGCCACCACCACCCGAGCTGCCTTGTTCGCGGCGATCACCTTCTTCGGCAATCACGCTAACGTTTAGGCGGACAAGCGGGCGAACATCGGCGGCATAATCGCCATCGCTGGCAGCAACCAAAATGATGTCTTGGCTAGCACTCAGGCTGCACATGACTTGGTTTACGCGTGGATCTTGGTCGCGCGCAATTTTTTCGATTTGCTCCAGCAGCGAGACTTTGTCTTCACGGCTGAGGCTGCCCAGCGGATCAATCGCTGGATAAAGAGCAAGCGGGCTGCTTACCTGCCAAGCGTTAACTTTTCGCGACTGGCCTGCGCTGGTGATTGCGCCGGCTACATTGCTGGCTTGCTTCAGCGCGGCAAGGGTTAAGTCGTCTGCATAGGCGAAGCCGGTTTTCTCCCCGGATACAGCACGCACGCCAACACCTTGTTCAATGTTATAGCTGCCATCTTTAACCATGCCGTCTTCTAGAAACCAGTATTCACTGCGCCCTAGCTGAAAGTAGAGATCTGCATAGTCGGCACCTTTTGCTAGAAGCCCATTGAGGATTTGTTCCATATCGGCCTGATTGATGTTTCCAGGCTGGAGCAGTGTGTGTTGTGCGATTTGCAGCGTATTTGACATGGTTTAGAGGCCTTTGCACGGATAGGGATTTTGCTCTCTCGCAAGGCAGAATCGCGCGGAATGAGGAATGCCTACTTGGATGTGCGTAGGCAGAACAACGCAGGAGCAGGTGTCGAGTTTACAGGCTGTATATGACCGATTGAAAACTATTCAACCAAAAGTAGGCGCTTAGGCGACGCCGCCAGCGGGTAAAAGAATAGTCGTCCAATGGTTTTATTATTTATTCTCTGTGCTGAGGCGAAGAACCTCGGATAACCAGCGTTTTGGGCGCAGCCGAATAGAGGCTTTGTCGACGCCGAAAGCCATGAGCCACTCGCTAATGCGGGTAGCGCGAACGTCGGCTTGCTCTTCACTGCGGCCGTATTCGATCACAATGTTGCGATCGCTAGGCGACGCGTTCCACTCTTGCATAACGGCCTGAATGGCGGGCTCAAGCACAATGCGCTCTCCGTAGGACTCATCTGCAAACAAGGTATTGGGAAGGTCGTACTCGGCCGCGTTGGCTAGCGGGCCAAAACCAACGCTGGCAATTGCGATAAATAGTGTGTGGAGGCAATGTTTAAACATATCTAAGGGGCTAATTTTTCAACAGAATATTGGTCTTTGGCAGGCGGCGCCGAATTCAGCCCCGATTGGCCGTTGCCGGACTTAGCGGTATGAAGACGGTTGCGTGGGCCACGACGAGGCTTAAGGTTTTCTTCTTCTGTGG
>JBLHFB010000211.1:0-3156 GCA_047614865.1 Gammaproteobacteria bacterium
GGCGCGTTAGCGGCTTTAAGAGATTCGATTGCAACTCCCGCGAGGCTTAGACCACCAGAGTGCTCTCCGGCGATGTAGGCATCGAAACGATTTGAGAGCTCATCATCACTTAATTCAGCGCCGGACTCATCGCGTATCCATTCCAGCGCCAAGGCCAAGTCACGGTCGTCTAACAACCCGATACCTAGCTCAGTACGCAAAACTATGCTGCCGCTATCGTCAACCCAAACTGCGGATATTTTTCCTGCTTCAATCCTGCCGCTACTCAGCACCGAAAATTCAGTCAGCTCTCCACCCGGCAAGTGGAACACAAAGGGGGTGTATGCCAACTCGACACGGACTTTCTGCGGGCCATTTTGGAAAACATAGCTGCCGTCATCATCCGGCTGATAGTTGCGATGGATAAAATCAATCAGCTTCTCGTGCAATATCGGGCCCCAAACCGGCGGGTCCGCATCTGGCGCACGCATGACCCACTGGCCACGACGATCCAATTTTAACCAACCATAACAATCTGGTACGTTCGGCCACTTGGCCAGCGCTCTTTTTACACTTTCATCCATAGCTAAAGTGTAGCCCTATTGATCTGCTAAAATACAGCCTAAATTTCATCCATTTGAATTCCGTCGGCTGACAAAACCTAGATAGCAGTGCCAAATGAAAGACTCACTTTTTATTTTTTTTCAGAACTCCGTTCCCAAGCATCTGATTACACGTTTCGGCGGAAATCTTGCAGAGAGTGAAAACAAGCAAATTAAAACCCGCTTTATCAATTTTTTCTTGAAGAACTTCGACATCGACATGAGCGAAGCTAAAGAGTCGGACCCAGGTGCCTATAAGTCATTTAATGCCTTTTTCACCAGAGCACTTAAGCCAGGAATTAGACCGATTGATGAGGCACGCAAGTCGGTTGCTTGCCCTGCCGATGGCGCTATAAGTCAGCTCGGTCGGATTTCAGACGGCGAAGTATTCCAAGCAAAAGGCCAAAGCTTCGATGTGACCACGCTGCTTGGTGGAGACGCAGAAGATTCAGCGCCCTTCCAAAATGGCGAGTTTGCGACTATTTACCTATCGCCACGCGATTACCACCGCGTGCATATGCCAATCGACGGCAAATTGCTTAAGACGATCTATTGTCCTGGGCCGCTATTCTCGGTAAACCAAACCACCGCTGAAAACGTCGACAGCCTGTTTGCCCGCAACGAACGCCTCGTGTCTATCTTTGAAACCGCTGCCGGACCAATGGCCTATGTGATGGTTGGTGCGATGATCGTTGGCGGCATAGAAACCGTGTGGCAAAAAGACGTGTTCACTGATCGCAGTAAGCCGTTAGTAACCGATTACAGTGACTCTGATATCACGCTAAACAAGGGCGAGGAGTTAGGCCGCTTCAAAGTGGGCTCAACTGTCATTTTAACCTTTGCAGAAGGAGCGATTAAGTGGCGCAAGCAATTCGTTGCCACTGCGACCACGGTAATGGGCGAAGGAATCGCTGATTTCTAAAGTCGGTACTCGTTCAAGGTTGCCGCAATAGGTATAAAAAAGGCTCAGATTAACTGAGCCTTTTTAGTTTTCGTCGGCGACATCCGAAGTCGCCGAATAACGCATGCGCCGCTCAAAATATTACGAGCCGCTAATAACCTGCATTGCTAGCCACTCAGCTTTAAGCGCCGGCTTATCTTCGCCTTCAATTTCTACGGTAATAGAGTATTTAAAGAGAAAGTTTGTCGGGCTTTTTGCGGTCACTTCAGCTAGTACGTAGTGGCTACGAATACGTTTTCCGACCCGAACAGGCGCCAAGAAGCGCACCTTATCAAAGCCGTAATTGATCCCCATTACAATCCCTTCAACTACCACTGGGTCTTTAGGCTGTAGATGAGAAAGGAGTGAAAGCGTGAGAAAACCGTGGGCGATAGTGCCGCCAAACGGGGTTTGAGCTGCTTTCTCTGGGTCTAGATGAATAAACTGGTGATCGAGCGTCGCGTCAGCGAAATCGTTTACACGCTCTTGAGTAATTTCAAACCAATCCATCGGTTCCAGTTTTTCACCGATTAAGCTCTCTAGTTCTGCTGGCGGGACGATACGAGCCATGTCTATTCTCCAATTTAGATTATATTGAGGTAACCAATTTACCCAAGATTAAGCTAAATGCAAGCATCTAAGCGCCGGGCACGATATGTGCTTGATTGTTCTTCTAAATTTTAGGTAGTCTAAGCCCATGTCTACTAAACAAATATCCACTGAAGTCACCGCAGATGAAGCTCTTCAAAGGCTAATCGACGGCAACAAACGTTTCTCACAAGCAAATAAGGAGGGATTGCCGTTACAAGGCAATACCGCCTGTGGAGACACAAACCAAGAACAGAGCCCTTTTGCGATCATTCTAGGCTGTTCCGATGCGCGAGTTCCGGCCGAAATAGTCTTTGATCAAGGGATTGGCGACCTGTTTGTAATTCGGGTTGCCGGCAACATTGTTGCGCCATCTCAGGTCGGTAGCATTGAGTTTGCCGCGGAACTGTTCGGCGCTAAATTGGTGGTGGTTTTAGGTCACTCTCACTGCGGCGCGATTAAAGCGACCTTAGACGAATTGGAGCGGCCGTCAGAAAGCCGCTCTCGCAATCTGGCGTCGATTGTTAGTCGTATTCGCCCGGCAGTTGAAACCTTGTTTGAGTCCTCGCTGCGTTCTGACCCAGAAGCGCTTATTCGGCATTCTGTTCGTGCCAACGTGCGAGCCTCTACATCTCACCTTCGCCAAGGCTCTGAGATTTTAGAGCATCTTATCGAGAGCGAAGGTCTGCGGGTTGTGGGTGCTGAATACTCATTAGAAACCGGCTTAGTTGACTTCTTCGATTTACCGACGGCCGACTAAGGCAACAGCCTTATCATCCCTTCTTGGGCGACTGAGGCGATCAACTCGCCACTTGCTGTATAGATCTTTCCAGCGGCAAAACCGCGAGAGTCAGAAAGGCTAATGCATTCCTGCTGGTTCATTAGCCACTCTTCTACTCTAAACGGCCGATGGAACCACATACTGTGGTCCAAACTGGCACTACGTAGTTGCTTGTTCAACCAGTTGAGCCCCTTGACTCGAACGCAGGCTTCAAGGATCGCGTAGTCCGACGCAAAGGCCAGAACGCATTGGTTCATCGCAATGTC
>JBLHFB010000212.1:0-3151 GCA_047614865.1 Gammaproteobacteria bacterium
CATCACGTCTTCGCTAAGTGCTTTGGTGACGGTCTTCTTTAGGTCGCCAGCATCTTTGCGGATGCTGTCCAGCTGAGCGCGAATTTTGGCTTGATCTTCTAAGGCGATTGAGCGGTCAATGTCGCGTTGAACGGATTGCGCCATGCGCCGAATCTTACCTACCCAGCGGCCAACCGTTGTTGCCAATGTGGGCAGCCGATCAGGGCCAACTGCAATCAAGGCAATGATTAAGATAAGGGATATTTCCCAAATACCAACGTCAAACATGGTGTTATTTCAGCGCGTAGCTAAACTTTTTCGTCTTCTTTCTTGGCTTCAACCGCAGTTACGTCAATAACGTCTTTGTCATTATCATCGTCGCTTTGGTCCGTGATTTCGTCGGCTGGCTTGTCGTCGTGATGCTCTTCTTTGACTGCGGTTTTAAAGTTCTTAACCGCGCCACCAAGATCGCCGCCCATGTTGCGTAGTTTCTTGGTGCCAAAAATAAGTACCACAATCACCAAGATGATTAGTAGTTGCCAAAGGCTAATTCCGCCAAAACCCATCTGTATATCCTCAATTATTCAGCCGCGCAGTTTAGTCAGTGCAAGCGACAGTTTGATTACCTTAACGCGAGTTACTTTACTCTGATCGGGAGGCTTTTTCTTCAAGCCCCGACAGGCCGAAACGCCGCTCTAGCTCTTCGAGAACGTCGCGCGGGTGTAGTTCTTGCTGAGCTAAAAGTACCATGCTGTGGAACCAGAGGTCGGCCATTTCATAGACCAAGTGCTCTTTGTCGCCGCTATATTCCGCGTCTTTGGCTGCCATCACGGTTTCAATGGCTTCTTCGCCAACTTTCTTCAGGATGCTGTCTAGCCCTTTAGCGTAAAGGCTCGCCACATAGGAGCTGTCGTCAGACTCGCTTTTGCGCTGTTCTAGTATCGCTGCAATTTTGCTTAGTGTGTCGTCACTCATTGCTAGAGCCTCACGGGGATGCCACGAGCAGCCATTACTTGCTTGGCTTCGCCAACTGTATGCTCGCCAAAGTGAAAAATGCTTGCGGCTAGAACCGCATCCGCACCGCCAATCGTTACGCCATCAGCCAGGTGCTCTAAGTTGCCAACGCCACCTGATGCGACCAAGGGCACGTCCACTACTCTGCCGAGTTCACGCATCAGTTCGTTGTCGAAGCCTTCTCGGGTTCCGTCTCGGTCCATGCTGGTTACAAGCAATTCGCCCGCTCCAAGACCGACCATTTTCATGGCCCATTCAATTGCGTCGATGCCGGTTTTTTTACGCCCGCCGTGGGTGAAAATTTCCCAGCGTGGCGCTTCGTTTTTCCTGTTCACGCGTTTTGCATCAATCGCACAAACAATACATTGCGAGCCAAAGCGTTCGGCCGCTTCGCGAACAAACTCTGGATTATGTACCGCAGCGGTGTTGATTGAGACTTTGTCGGCACCGGCATTGAGCATTCGGCGAATGTCAGCGCAGTTGCGAATTCCTCCACCTACCGTCAGTGGAATAAAAACTTGGCCGGCGACTTCTTCAACCACTTGAACCATCGTCGCGCGATTGTCTGAGCTGGCGGTGATATCGAGAATGGTAATCTCATCAGCACCTTGTTCATCGTAGCGACGGGCCGTTTCTACTGGGTCGCCGGCATCGCGAATACCTAGGAATTTCACGCCTTTAACAACGCGACCATTGTCTACGTCAAGGCAGGGAATAATACGTTTTGCTAATGCCATGCTGTTATCCGCTTCGTTATCCGTTAACTAACGCTTCTGCTTCACGCAGATCGAGTGTGCCTTCGTAGATCGAGCGGCCAAGAATTGCGCCGCAAACGCCGCGATCGACCACTCTGATCAATTGACGAATATCGTCTAAGTCGCGCATTCCGCCTGAGGCAATCACCGGAATTCCGCTGGCTTCTGCCAGCGCCGCTGTTGCTTCAACGTTTACGCCGCTCAGCATCCCGTCGCGGGCAATGTCGGTGTAAACAATTGAGCTTACGCCGGCGTCGGCAAAGCGTTTGGCTAGATCGGTGGCTGATGTGGTCGAGGTTTCCGCCCAGCCTTCAGTCGCCACCATGCCGTCGCGCGCATCTAGGCCAACAATGATATGGCCGGGAAAGGCTACGCAGGCTTCGTCGATAAACTCTGGCTCTTGAACAGCCTTGCTCCCGATAATGCAGTACTGAACGCCGGCCCTTAGATAGCCTTCAATTGTTTCCAGGTCACGGATACCACCGCCAACTTGGACTGGCGTATCGGGATGGTTTTTGCAGATTTGGCTGATAACGTCAGCATTACGCGGCTGACCCGCAAAAGCGCCGTCAAGGTCTACTAAGTGAAGGCGTGACGCGCCTTGGTCAACCCATTGAGCGGCCATTTCGGCCGGGTTGCTGGAATACACGGTTGCGTCGTCCATTACGCCTTGGCGTAGGCGAACGCATTCACCGTTTTTTAAATCAATTGCAGGTATAAGTTGCAGAGTCATGAAGTAATCCAGTGTTGATTTTGCTTGTTCTCGGCGGGAGATTAGTCGCCTTTCCAAGAACAAAAGTTGCTGAGTAGTTGTAAGCCAGCTTGGGCGCTTTTCTCGGGGTGGAATTGGACCGCGAACAAATTGGGCGCGGCAATCGCACAGCAGAACTCGTCAGGATAGTGACTAACGCCAGCAATAATTGACGGGTCTGTTGGCTTCACGCGGTAGCTGTGGACAAAGTAAAAGCGTTCTTTGTCTCCAATTCCTTCCCAGAGTGCGTGATCAATACGCTGCTCAACCACATTCCAGCCCATATGCGGGACTTTGACTTTCTCGCCGTCGAGCATTTGGCCGGAGGGGATCTTACTCACCGTGCCTTCAAACAAGCCCAAGCCTTCGGTTCCGCCGGTTTCTTCGCTGTGCTGCATCATTGACTGCATACCCACACAAACGCCTAGTAGCGGCTTATTGCCGTTAATTTCGGCAAGCAGTTGATCCAAGCCCATGCGACGAATTTCGTCCATGCAGTGGCCCATGCCGCCAACGCCGGGGAAGATGATTCGGTCGGCTTTGCGGATCTCGTCGAGGTCATAGCTGACAAAAACGCGCTTGCCTTGAGCAACGCGGTCTACAGCTTTCGCCATAGAGTGCAGATTACCCATGCCGTAATCGATTACTGCGA
>JBLHFB010000213.1:0-3134 GCA_047614865.1 Gammaproteobacteria bacterium
GGTGACGGGTTCATTGCCGCTATCAACAAAAAATTGGCAGGAAATCCTACTTGCCTTGCCGCTCGCGAGATGGTGATGCGCCTATTTTCGAGTGGTTCACGCAGTACTTCCAGCACTTTCCGGTCGTATTCAGCCAGCTCGCCTAAAAATAATATTCCGTGATGAGCAAGTGAAATTTCACCCGGCCGCGGATTACTACCGCCGCCAACCATCGCAACCGGTTAAGCGGTGTGGCGCGCGAAAGGGTGGCTCTAGCCAATGCTGCAAAGCCAGTTCGCGGCCCGCCACCGAATGAATCGAAGCGACATCTAAGGCCGAGGTTTCATCGATCGGCGGTAATAAGCTGGGCAGGCGGACAGCTAGCATGCTCTTCCCGCTGCCCGGTGGACCAAGCATCAGCTTGCTGTGACGACCGGCGGCGGCTAAAAGCAAGGCGCGCTTGGCCTGCTGTTCGCCGCGTACGTCGGCTATATCTAACAGTGTGGAAGACGAACTTTGAATTTGAGCTTCGGGGCGCGGTAAAGTTTGCATCTACCTGTCCGATGGCGGCCAAATTGCCAACCGCTATCACTAAATCGAAGGGGGCGCCGTCTTTGGGAAGGTCAGCTGGGGCTAAATTGACCGTGATACCCCTAGCTGGGAATTCAAAGCGGCTGTTCTGAACCGCGCTTTTGACGCGGTCTTTTGCTTCGCGCACCGCTAAATCTGCCATGCCAACAATAGTCATGCCGGGCAGTCCGCCGGCCAGGTGCACTTCTATTGTGATTGGCTGGGCTGCCAATCCATCTAGTGCTCATGAGTAAACTGTGGCCAAGGGCATAGCGTCTAGTTAGCTTTCCATCTCAGCCATGCGCTTTTCGAGTGCTTCAAGCTTTAAACGGGTGCGTACCAGTAACTCGGACTGCACGTCAAATTGCTCTCGGCTGACTAAATCTAAGTTGCCTAAAGCGGATTGCAAAACCTGTTTTAAATTGGTTTCCAGCTCGCCCTGTATGGCTTTAATCGGTGGCGGTAGGTAGTTACCTAGGTCTTTGGCAATCTTTTCGATAACGCTTGGATCAATCATGTCGCTCTCGCTGTAATAAATCAGGTTCATCACGCACCGGAATGGTGCGATCTTGAATGCTCTCTGTGGGTGAGGCCGCTTTTGGTGCGTATTTTTTACTCAGGCCAAGCTTGGCGCCAAGAAAACTTGGCACGCATCCTGCACTAACGTTTGTGAACATTTGGGTTCGTAAGTTTAACGCTCTAGCGGGTGAGAGTCTGCTGGATTTGGGCGATTAAGCTTCAGCCTAAATCCAACAAGCATTTTTCTCGGTAGAACGAGTTCAAGGAGAAGTAGAGATGAAACTGGTAAGTGCAGTTATTAAACCGTTTAAATTAGATGATGTGCGTGAAGCGCTCTCTGAAATTGGCGTAACAGGAATGACGGTTACTGAAGTTAAAGGCTTTGGTCGTCAAAAAGGTCACACCGAGCTATACCGCGGTGCTGAGTACGTTGTTGATTTTCTTCCTAAGGTGAAATTGGAAGTGGCAATTGATGACGACGTAGTCGAGCGAGTTCTAGAAGCCATTACTAGGGCGTCCAACACCGGCAAGATCGGCGACGGCAAAATCTTTGTCTCGTCGCTTGAGCAAATCATTCGTATTCGTACCGGCGAAACCGGCTCAGCGGCTATTTAGCCCGCTCACCGATAATTTAAAGAGGAATTTATTATGGACATGCAAGTATTGTCACAACTGCCATACGCTCTAGACACTTTCTATTTCCTAGTCTGCGGCGCATTAGTAATGTGGATGGCCGCTGGCTTCTCCATGTTGGAAGCGGGCCTTGTTCGCTCTAAGAACGCTACTGAAATTCTAACCAAGAACGTTGCTTTGTACGCAATCAGCTGCACCATGTATATGATCTGCGGTTACTCGATCATGTACGGCGGCGACGACTTCACATGGTTCCTTAATGGTATTGCCGCTGACGGTTATACCGGCGCTGAAGAGCCTGCTGCTTATGCTCCTGCTGCTGACTTCTTCTTCCAAGTAGTATTTGTTGCTACGGCGATGTCTATTGTTTCTGGTGCGGTTGCTGAGCGTATGAAGCTATGGACGTTCCTAGCCTTTGCGGTTGTTATGACTGGATTTATCTACCCGATGGAAGGCGCTTGGACTTGGGGTGGTGAGGCAGTATTCGGCATGTACACTCTTGGCGACCTAGGTTTCTCTGACTTCGCTGGCTCAGGTATCGTACACATGTCTGGTGCAGCTGCTGCTCTAGCAGGCGTTCTATTACTAGGCGCACGTAGTGGAAAGTATGGCAAAAACGGAGAGATCCGTGCTATTCCAGGCCACAACTTACCACTAGCAACGCTGGGTATGTTCATCCTTTGGATGGGCTGGTTTGGCTTTAACGGTGGTTCTGTATTGGCTACCGCGTCTGTTGAAAGTGCAAATGCGGTTGCGGTTGTCTTCATGAACACCAATGCTGCTGCTGCTGGTGGCCTGATTGCTGCCTTGTTGCTAGCTCGCGCCTTGTTCGGCAAAGCTGACCTTACTATGGCGCTAAACGGCGCACTAGCTGGCCTAGTTGCTATTACTGCTGAGCCTTCAACTCCAACAGCGTTGCAAGCAACTCTATTTGGCGCTGCTGGCGGCATCTTAGTAGTGCTGAGCATCCTAGCGCTAGACAAGCTCAAAATTGATGACCCTGTTGGAGCTATCTCAGTTCACGGTGTTGTTGGTCTGCTTGGCCTAATGCTTGTACCCGTTACCAATGATGGTTCTAGCTTTAGCGGTCAGCTTATCGGCGCAGTAACCATATTCGGCTGGGTCTTTGTAACTAGCTTGGTTGTTTGGGGCGCACTGAAAGTAATCGTCGGTATTCGGGTAACTGAAGAAGAAGAATACGCAGGTGTTGACCTTTCAGAGTGTGGTCAAGAAGCTTACCCAGAGTTTACTAACAAGTAATTCTTAACTTCTTCACGACTAACATTTAATCCTCTGGCGGCGTTGAAAACGTTCTCGATCGACCATTTATAGGGCATAAACCCCCTCACATCGAGCGTTTTCGCCTTGCCAGAGAATCAAATGCCTGCTCGTGCAGAGGTCAAGAAACTCTAAAGAAAAAAGCTTTTAAAACG